>JAUXEL010000041.1 GCA_030620575.1 Fidelibacterota bacterium | reverse complement strand
TAATTGCATTATCCAGAATAAATGTTGCTTGTATTTCACGATAATAAAGGAAATATATTTACATTTTATTTCGCTGTTTCAATTTGAAAAATAAACTTGTAAAATTGCGTGGAAATAGTAAATTATTATATCTAACACAGGTGAGAAATGAGTACGGTCAGCCAAGATAAAATTGCCAAATACCTAAAAGGTCTTTTAACTGTTGTGGTGTTTTGTGTTGCGATCTATTTCATGCGGGAATTACGCAATATTTTTATCCCGCTTATACTCGCAATATTTTTTGCCTTTTTGTTTAGTCCCTTAGTAGGATTTTTAATTCGTAAAAAAGTACCGAACTTCCTGATCATTATTCTGCTGCTTGTAATCGTAAGTGTTATATTATTTCTCATCGGAATAGTAGTATATGCAAGTATTACCTCATTTGCCGGTGAGTTTCCGAAATACCAGGAAAAGCTTATCTTAGTCTCCCGGAATACCCTGGCGCAGTTTAAGATCCCGATGGAGGATGCACAATATTTCTTTAAGGAAAAAATAAACTGGTTTGAGTTAGCCGACCGCATTTCTTTACAGGGATTTATTACCTCGATAATGGGGAGTTTTGTCGATTTTATTGTCTCACTGATCCTGGTAATTTTATTACTGTTGTTTATTATTGCTGAACGGAAAAGCCTCCAGGAGCGCCTGGAAGCCCTTATTCTTAAAACCAATGGGAAAAGCCGGCCGGAGATTATTCCGGAGATCCAGAAAAAAATTCAGACATATATTTCCAGAAAAACCGTTATCAGCTTTGGCACATCGGTTTCAGCAATGATCATCGCATCTTTCTTTAAACTGGATTTTATTATTATTATCGGACTCATTACCTTTTTACTCAATTTTATACCGAGTATCGGTTCAATTATTGCTACGCTGTTTCCCATGTTGATATTTCTTCTGCAATATGGATTTGGCGGGACGTTCTTTATCTTTTCGATACTTTTGACATCCAGTCAGTTTTTCTTCGGGAATGTCCTTGATCCCCGTTATATGGGCCAGGGATTAAAACTTTCACCCTTGTTTATTATTATTTCTTTGTTTTTCTGGAACTGGGTATGGGGTCCCATTGGAATGATTATCTGTGTGCCCCTGCAATCCATTATCGGATTGATCCTGCAATACTCAGGCGGCTCCAATATTATTCGTGCGATCATGGGTGAAACACTGCCTACGGACCGTGTTTAAGGAATTATTTGAGTCGATATACGCAGTTGGCGTTAATATATGATTTAAACTGCTCCCATTCATCCGGATTCAATCCCCATTTTCCAATAACATTTGCTTTGTTTCTCCGAAGATCATGAAAATCTGATCCGCCGCTATACAACAAATCATGTTTGCTGCAATAGTCGATAATAATGCGGGAAAAAGATTGCGAATGATTAGGATGGTAAGCTTCAAATCCGTTGACTGGAAGTTTTACAAGCTCATTAAATGAAATTTCAGCATGATACAGACCCGGATGGGCAAGAATAGTGATACCGCCTGAATCATGGATCATTTTAATAGCATGATGTAAATTAAGACGGGCTTTAGGTATATAGGCAGGCTTTCCGTCGCCAATATATTTATTAAAGGCGGAATTAAAGGATTTTACGTAACCGGCTGCGAGCATCGCACGTGCTACATGCGGCCGTCCGAGTGTGGTTGTGGCAGGATAATTCTTTTTTACATTATCTATGGTAATATGCAGTCCCATTTCGCATAATTTATCACACATTTTCTCAACACGTTCATAACGGATCTGCTGAAAATGCTCCAACAGCTTGATAAATGGTTTATAATCGGGATCAAACCCATATCCTAAGAGATGTAATCCATTATCCTGATAATCTACAGAAAGCTCAACACCCGGGATAGCAATGCCGTCGAACGCTTTTTCGAATTCCCGGAACCCGGAGAAGCTGTCATGATCGGTAAGGGCAGCAAAATGAATATTGCCGCGGTTCAGCATTTTCGCAATTTCAGTGGGGGAATATTCGCCGTCAGAAGCGGTTGAATGAATATGCAGATCCGCAATAATAGATGGTGATTCCAAAGGCGAAGGTATAGTCATTTTAGAAAATGTAATTGTCATAACGCAAAAGATAATTTAAAAGCATCGATAAACAAAACGATTTTCTTTGAGGATTTTAGAGCAACAGTGAAGAAGTAAGCAGTAGGCAGTAGGCAGTAGGCAGAAGATAGAAGTCAGAAGAATAAGATATTTCATTAATAACGAATCTCTTCAAACCTCAAACCTTAAACCTCAAACCTTAAACCTTAACCCCCTAAACTCTAAACTCTACTTGTCCGGCATAGCCAGCGTTAGCTGAGCGAAGACGGAAACTCTAAACTCTTAAATCCCAAATAATAATATTTGTAAAGAAGGAAAAAAATTATATATTTCTTATCACAAAACAATTACTCAAAGGAGGGTAAAATGAAGAAGTTTTTAGTCGTAATGATCAGTGTAGTACTGATGATGGGATTTGCATTTGCTGAAGACATTGTAATCGGTGAAAAACCGGTTACTCTTGAATTAACAGGAAAAGACGGTGGTCGTCTTGATAAAACACCCTGGAACAGCTCTGAATTGAAAACTACCGCATGGTGTTTATTTTATGTTGATCCGGACGAATCGGATTTGAATGTTGCCGCAGAAGAAGCATTAGATGTTTTAGATATCTCAAAGGATCTCTTAAAAACGGTTGCTGTTGTTAATTATAAAGCCACAAAAAAGCCTGCGTTTTTAATATCCATAATCTTAAAAGGCAAACAGAAAAAATATCCGGACACTATTTATCTTAAAGATGCTAAATCGGTCTTTGTTGAAAAATGGGGTTTAACGGATCAAACATATTGTACTTTGGTATTTGACAAAACAGGTGTTCTTGTTTATCGTAAAGACGGGCAGATGAGCGCCGAAGATGTTGTTGAGTACATCAAAATAATTCAAGCAAATCTTTAAAAAATAAGATTTAAAAAGCGCGAGAGGGATAATCGCGCTTTTTTTTATTGTAAATAAAGTAAAGGAGATATATATGGAAATTTCACCTATTATTATTTGGTTTTTTGTCGGCTTGGTGATGGTCCTTTTAGAATTTGCTATTCCCGGCTTGATCGTGGTTTTCTTTGGTGTCGGTGCCTGGGTAACTGCAATTCTGGTTGCGATTTTTCCGGCAATGGCAGTCTGGGTGCAACTTATGATATTCACGGTCTTTTCTCTTGTTCCCCTTGTTTTATTGCGCGGTTTATTGAAGAAGCGCTTTTTTAGCGATCAGAAAGGCGCGGAAAGCGAAGGATTGGATGATTATATCGGAAAGAAAGCAGTTGTAGGAAAAGCCATAAAAAATGGAGAAGGGAAAATACATTTCAAAGGTACATCCTGGAATGCATTTTCTGATGAAGATATTGCCGAAGGCACATCCGTTATAATCGTGGCCAAAGACAGTATAAAATTAAAAGTTAAACCTACTAAATAAGGAGTAATACCATGACAATATTAACAATTATTTGGTCCGGTCTGATCATTATTGCAGTTGTTGTGCTGTTTAAATCTGTTCGGGTGGTCCCACAGAAATCCGCGTTCATTGTTGAACGCTTGGGAAAATATAAAAAGACACTCACAGCAGGTTTTCATATTCTTGTTCCTCTTATTGACAGGATTGCATATAAACATACCCTCAAAGAACAAGCGCTTGATGTAGCATCTCAAACCTGTATTACCCAGGATAATATTTCTGTTGAGGTCGATGGGATTCTCTATTTGCAAGTTATGGACCCGGTAAAATCTTCCTATGGAATTGACGATTATCAGTTTGCATCAACCCAGCTTGCGCAAACCACCATGCGTAGCATTATGGGCCGTATGGTTTTGGATAAGACCTTTGAAGAGCGCGACACCATTAATGTTTCAATTGTTGAAGCGGTTGACAAAGCCTCAGATCCCTGGGGTGTAAAGGTTACCCGTTATGAAGTGAAAAATATTACTCCGCCGCCGAGCATTAAAGATGCTATGGAAAAACAAATGCGGGCCGAACGTGAAAAACGCGCCTTAATTGCGGAATCCGAAGGGGATAAACAAGCAAAGATCAACCGGGCTGAAGGTGACAGACAAGAACTTATCGCCAGGTCAGAAGGTGAAAAACAGCGTCGCATCAATGAAGCCGAAGGCCATGCTGCCGAGATTAAAAAAGTGGCTGTTGCAACCGCTCAGGGGTTAAGAGAACTTGCTGACGCTATCACCCAAAAAGGTGGGGGTGAAGCTGTCAATTTACGGATTGCGGAACAATATCTTTTAGAGTTCGGTAAACTGGCAAAAGAAAACAATACCATGATCCTGCCCGGTAATCTGACAGATATCGGTGGTATGGTCGCAGCTATAACCAAGGTAATGCAAACTGTAAAAAATCCCGTGAAAACCGTTTCAAAGAAAGCATGAGATCACATACTGAATATTTAACTTTTAACGTACATCAGCGGATGGATTTTGTGAATATTACGCCGGAGGTTGATCACGTTCTAAAGGAATCCGGTATTCAGGAAGGACTTTGCTTAGTGAATGCTATGCACATTACCGCATCGGTATTTATTAATGACGATGAACCCGGTTTGCATGAAGATTATAAAAAGTGGCTGGAATATCTGGCTCCTTTTGACGCGTCCCCTCAGCGCTATCATCATAATCGTAGCGGTGAGGATAACGGAGACGCGCATCATAAGCGCCAGATCATGGGACGCGAAGTCGTGATCGCCATTACAAACGGTAAACTGGATTTTGGTCCATGGGAGCAGATATTTTACGGTGAATTTGACGGCAGAAGGCCCAAACGGGTGTTGGTAAAGATCCTTGGCGAATAAATATTGATAATATAAACTAAACTGCTGTTTATCCGTATTAAACGCATTATATCACAAGGCAGGGCAATATAATTCCTGCCTTGTTTTTATTTTAAACTCTTGCACGTTCCCTCTACCCCGAGTTAATCGGGGCTGGGCGAGAAAGACCTTTCGGGTAGTTTATTCTGCCCCGAAGGGTCGGGGCGACCGTTCTCGATTCATGGAATAATTAAAATTTGTGAAAATAATGCAATTGTAGTTACTTTCGAATATACATGTCCGCAAAAGATTTTTCAGAAAATTCAGAGATGAATTTATTATTTTACAATTGTAATCCTGCTTATCATATTATATCTTTCAAGATAAAAATTAGGTGATAAATAATGGATAATATTACAATTACTATTCTTAACATTTTTGAGCAAATTTCACAGATCCCGAGACAATCAAAACACGAAGAAGCGATTTCAGCCTGGTTGGTTAATTGGGCAAAAGAACGTGATATTGACGTTAAAACCGATGAGGTAATGAATGTCTTTATGCGTATTCCCGCTACAGCGGGTTATGAAAACCGCCCTATTGTAGTTTTACAGGGACATATGGATATGGTTTGTGAAAAAACGGTTGATTCAGCGCATGATTTTCAAAAAGATCCCATTGAATTTGTATATAACGGAGATTGGTTAAAAGCAAATAAAACCACATTGGGAGCTGATAATGGAATTGCACTTGCATATGCACTGGCAATAGTGGAATCAGACATTGCACACCCTGAACTGGAATTATTGTTTACGGTGGACGAAGAAACCGGACTAACCGGCGTAACAGCTCTGAAACCCAACTCATTAAAGGGAAAAATTTTATTGAATATCGATTCCGAAGACGAAGGTGTATTCACCATCGGTTGTTGCGGTGGCGTGGATACCAAAGTTTGGTTTCCTTTAACATATGAAGATGTCAAATTTGACACATATAAACTTATCTTAGGCGGTGGTTTCGGCGGTCACAGTGGCGGTGACATTGTCAAACATCGTGTGAACGCAAATAAAATGCTGGTTCGTACACTTTGGACATTAGAAGAAAAAATCAGAATGAGAATCATATCAATTCACGGAGGAACGGCACACAACGCTATTCCGCGTGATTCAGAAGCAATTATTGCAATTCCGGCTGAAGAATTTAATAATGCGAAAGAGATCGTTGCCGCCATGGCCGCGACCTTTCAAAACGAATACAAGGGTTTTGAAGAAAGACTTTTTGGCAAACTTGAAAAAGTTGAGATCGAAGGAAAAGCCATTAAATATGAGTTGGGAATACGTATCTTGAGATTCATGTTAGCTTTCCCCAATGGCATCGAAGAACTGGATCCTTCCGTGCATAGCGGTGGCTCACTTCTTGCGGAAACATCAAATAATTTTGCAGTCATTCGAACCGAAAATGATACCGTTCGTATTTTATCCAGTCAGCGCAGCCAAGTGATGTCCGCGCGGGATATGTTAACCCAAAAAATCGAAATGCTGGCTCATCTTGCCGGTGCTGAATACCATAGCGGAAACGGATATTCATCCTGGCAGCCCAATTGGGATTCTAAACTATTAGCTACATCAAAAACCGTTTATGAAACATTGTTTAATAAAAGTCCCGAAGTGAATGTAATTCATGGTGGATTGGAGTGCGGAGTAATTGGCGCAAAACATGAAGGAATGGATATGATTTCGCTCGGACCCACTATCGAAAATCCGCATTCTCCGGATGAATGTATGTATATTCCTTCGATCAGGAAAGTCTGGGATTTCCTGGTGGAATTATTAAAAATACTCTGATACATAACATAAAAGGTTACATATGGCAATATCACGAGAAGAAGTTGAACACATTGCATATTTAGCACGTTTAACGCTGACCGAAGAAGAAATCACCCTGTATTCAAAGCAGTTAAATAACATTCTTAAATATATTGACAAATTAAATGAACTGGATGTTGACCAGGTTGAACCTATGAGTCATGTACTGGATATTATTAATGTAATGCGAGAAGATAAACACCTTCCCTCTCTTAGCCGGGAAGAAGTGATGGCCAATGCACCCGATCACGATGGTGAGCATTTCAAAGTTCCCCGTGTTTTAAAAGGATAAGGAGTCTCCCCATGGCAGAACATACAAACGACCCCAAATCAACTCGTTTTATCTTTGTGACAGGCGGTGTGATTTCCGGTCTCGGCAAGGGCATTGCCTCCGCTTCTATCGGGTATTTGTTAAAGCAGGCAGGATACCGTGTTACTATTCAGAAATTTGATCCCTATCTCAATGTTGATCCCGGTACCATGAATCCAACTCAGCATGGCGAGGTATATGTAACCGATGACGGAACCGAAACAGATTTAGATCTGGGACATTATGAGCGTTTTTTGGATACCAACATGTCCAGGATGAACAACGCCACAGCAGGACAAATTTACAACACCGTGTTAGAAGCCGAACGGCGCGGTAAATATCTGGGAGCGACTGTTCAGGTTATTCCACATATTACTAATGAAATAATACGGCGCTTCAAGAATATCCTTAATAAAAAAGAATACGATATTGTTATTACAGAAGTAGGCGGTACGGTGGGGGATATTGAGAGTCTTCCGTTTCTCGAAGCCATCCGCCAGCTTGAAAACCAGCTAAATTATCATGAGTATATAAATATTCATGTAACTTTGCTGCCCTATGTTGACTCTTCAGAAGAAATAAAAACCAAACCTACCCAGCACTCAGTACAAAAATTGCGAGAAATTGGTTTATCGCCGGATATAATTATGTGCCGTAGCGGAAAAGTCGGCCTTGACAGCGGTGCACGCAATAAAATTGCCCTATTTTGTAATGTGCGTCCGGACGGTGTAATTGATATGCCGGACGTACAAACCATCTATGAAATTCCTCTTCTTTTTAAAAAACAAGATGTGTACACTACTATTGCCAGGCATTTAAAATTAGACAATATGCAAAACCCGGCCCTTAAAGAACTGCGCTCCGTGGTAAAACGGATAAAAACCCCAAAACATACAGTTACTATCGGTATTGTCGGGAAATACACCCATATGAAAGATGCTTACAAAAGCATTATGGAATCCTTTATACATGCCGGAGCTGAAAACAATACCCGTGTTAACTTATCTTGGATTAAAGCTGGAGATTTGGAAATACAAACCCCGAAAGAATTAAAAAAGACACTTAAACCTCTTAATGGATTACTGGTCCCCGGTGGATTCGGGAAACGGGGTATAGAAGGGAAAATACTTGCTGCTCAATATGCCCGAAAAAACAATATTCCTTATTTTGGCATCTGTTTGGGATTACAGATCGCTATTATTGAATATGCCCGGAATGTATTGCGTTTAAGTGATGCAAACAGCAGTGAATTTCAAAAACATCCGGCAAATCCGGTAATTGATATTATGGAAGAACAAAAAAAAGTGACTTGCCTGGGTGGAACCATGAGGCTGGGAGCTTTTGATTGTGAATTAACACCGGGCAGTATTGCGGCAAAAGCCTACAAAGGAACTACTATTTCTGAACGTCATCGCCATCGTTATGAAGTGAATAACCGTTATTGTGACGCACTACAGAAAGCAGGTTTAAATATTGTTGGTATCAATAAAAAACATAATTTGGTCGAATGTATTGAACTTCCGGATCACCCCTGGTTTATTGGAGTGCAATTTCACCCCGAATTAAAATCCCGGATAGGAAAAGCCCATCCGCTTTTCCGTGAATTTGTTGCTGCCACCCTCCACGCAAAAGGAGCAAAATGAATTCCATATCTCCCGCACTGAAAAAAAAACTTAAAGACATTCGCCTAATTGTCACCGATGTTGACGGTGTCCTGACAGATGGCTCCTTTTATATTGGCCAGGATACGGAAATCAAGCGTTTTCATTCCAAAGACGGACTCGCAATTGTTCTGCTGCAATTGTTGGAAATTCCAATTGCTATTATTTCCGGTCGCTACTCGGAGGCAACCCTTGCCAGAACCCGCGCACTGCGAATTCCGGACGACCTTGTGTTTCAGGACAATCATATAAAAACCGGTCCGTACCGGATCTTGAAAACACGCTTACAAATTAAAGATCATGAAATTGCTTACATTGGGGATGATTTTATTGATGAACCGGTTCTACGGCTCTGTGGTGTATCCTTTGCTCCGGCAAATGCCATTCCCGAAGTTAAAGCTATTGTAGATTATGTAACAGATGCACCCGGCGGATCCGGTGCCCTGCGGGAAATGGTAGACATAATTCTGCACGCCCAAAACCGCATGAGTGAGGCATTGAAAAAACTACAGGGAATGTATTAATGTCATGAAACATATAGCATACATCTTTTGTGCTGTCCTGCTTTTATCATCATGTACAAAAACAGGTGATTATGGAACATATACCAAAGGTCGTGTTCCGGATCAGGAAATATGGAATACAACAGTTACAGTGACCCGCTCCGGAAAAATTACTACTAAAATTTATGCTTCACACCTGATCAAATATCCAAACACTAAAGATATGTATATTCGCGACGGTATGCGGATTGATTTTTATAAAGATGGCGAACACACCTCATATTTAACGGCAGACAGCGGGATGGTGAACGATAAAAAAGAAAATATTATTGCCATTGGAAATGTGGTTATGGTGTCTGACAGTGGATTTACCGCTTATACTGACAGCTTATTTTGGATAAACGATAGCAATAAAGTTTACACCAACGGAAAAATACAAATATTTTCTAAAAACGATACGCTTTATGGTACCGATTTTGTAAGTGATCCCAAATTTGAGAACTGGACTATTTTTAATCCGCTGGGAAAAATTTACCGCGAGTTTGATGATTAATATCGCGCCCATATTATTTTTTCATTTTAAAAATATGTATCACATCACATTTTTCCCTTCACGCTTTGCAAACTCAAACATTCTCGTTATATTTCCCCCGAGGTTGAAAAATATATGGCAACACTGAGAACAGAAAAGCTGGTTAAGATCTACGGTAAACGAAAAGTGGTAAACACCGTTGATCTGCAGGTAAAAACCGGTGAAATTGTAGGCTTGCTGGGTCCGAATGGTGCCGGGAAAACCACCAGTTTTTATATGATAACCGGAATGATACAACCCCATTCCGGCCATATTTTTTTAGATGGCCATGACATTACAAAACTCCCCATGTATAAACGCGCACAGATGGGTATTGGCTATCTTCCCCAAGAAGCCTCGGTATTCCGCAAACTTTCAGTAGAAAATAATTTACGGCTTGTACTGGAAATGTTTTATAAGGACAAGAAAAAGATCAATGATAAGATCGACATCCTTATTGATGAATTTAAACTTGAGCAAGTCCGGGAAAATAAAGGTTATACCTTAAGTGGGGGAGAGCGTCGCCGCACAGAAATTGCCAGAGCCCTTGCAACCGATCCCAAATTTATTCTCTTAGATGAACCATTCGCAGGCATTGATCCCATTGCCGTTGAAGATATTCAGGAGATGGTTGTCCGCCTGAAGGATAAAGGTATCGGACTTATTATTACGGATCATAATGTTCATGAAACTCTATCCATTACCGATCATTCCTATTTGCTGTATCAAGGTACAATTTTAAAAGCAGGAAGCGCGGAATTTCTTGCCAATGATCCGGATGCGCGACGACTCTATTTTGGGGCTAATTTTAAATTGGGCCGATAGACAGACAGCATGAAACAAAAGTTATCTCAACAACAAATTCAGAAGCTTGCACCGTTGCAACTGATGATCGCACGTTTGTCGCAATTATCGCAAATAGATTTAGAGCGCGCAATTCTGGAAGAAGTCGAAAAAAACCCTCTGTTGGAAATAGAAGAAGATCCCAATCAAAAAAGGGGAGATAATATTTCCCGGGAAACTTCGGATCCCGAATGGCAAGAATATGGTTCTTCAATCCCAAATAGTATGTCCGGTAAATTAGATATACCCGATATTCCTCAAGCGGAACAGCTTGATTTCTTTGATCGGTTACTTATTCAGATCAAGGAATCAGGCATGGGTGATCAGGAAATTATTATTGCCGAGGAAATAATTGGCAGTTTGGATGAAAACGGGCTTTTAACCGGAACGCCGATTGAAAATATTGCTTATAAATTATCTGTTCCAGCTGAAGATGCAGAGCATGTTCTACAGCAAGTACAGCAATTGGGGCCTCCCGGTATTGCCGCACGGGATTTACAGGAATGTATGTTGCTGCAACTGCAAGAACAATATGAGGAACCCTTTGTCATCGAGATCATTGAAAAACATTATGAAGATTACATGACAAAACAATACGATACAATTCAAAAGAAAATGAATATATCAGAAAGCGATATGCAGTACGCAAATGAACAAATTGCAAAATTGAATCCTAAACCCGGCAGCGGGCACAACGATTATATGACAAAAACCATTATTCCTGATATTTTGTTGCAGGAAAAAAACGGGACATTTTATGTGGCACTCAGTGAAATGGGAACTTCGGCAGTTCATTTGTCAGAAACGTATTTAAACATGTTAGACAAAGAAGATATTGACCGTGATACAAAACGCTATTTAACCAATAACAAGCAGGCCGCAACCTGGTTTATGAATGCTATTGAACAGAGAAAACGATCTATCATCGCGATTGCACAGTCCATTGTGCAGCACCAACATGAATTTTTAATGGACAGACGGAATTATCCCGTTCCATTAGTTATGAAAGACGTGGCCGAAGATACAAAATTAGATATTTCAACGGTTTCTCGCGTTGTCAATGGAAAATATATGCAAACCCCATCCGGGATATATGAATTGAAATATTTTTTCAGTGAAAAAGCCGGTCGCAATGACGGTGCCAGTATTTCTATCCGGGATTTAGGGCAAGATTTACAGAACCTTATAAATAAAGAAAATAAAACTC
>JAUXEL010000094.1 GCA_030620575.1 Fidelibacterota bacterium | reverse complement strand
CTATGTTGAACTGGTCAAACGCTACAAAGATCGTTTACTAAACTTTGTTTTTCGCTATTTAAATTCCTATGAACAATCCGAGGATGTGGTACAGGACACCCTCATGAAACTATATACCAGCGCGCATATGTACCGTGAAATTGCCAAGTTCAGCACTTGGATTTTTACTATTGCCGCCAATTTGGCTAAATCTGAATTACGGCGTTTAAAGCGACGACGGGTTATTTCCATTCACAATATGGGATTTGACAACAAAGAATATGAAATTCCTTCAGAGGCCTACAATCCAGAGAAGGAAACAGCATCTTCTTATGGCGAAAAACAGATCCAACAAGCGATAAATACTCTGCCGGATCAATTTAAAACGGTGATCATTCTGCGTGAAATACAACAATTGTCCTACGAAGAGATCAGCCAAATTCTGGACATTTCGATTGGAACAGTAAAAAGCCGTATTAACCGGAGCCGATTGCGGTTGCAAAAATTATTAAAAGAATTAAAAGAACAATAAATAAATCGGAACATTTTGACAACTCATGATTATATAATGTTGTTTTTAAGAATTAAACCGGAGGAATTGCGTATCGATGGATTGTTATAGTTTTGATAAGATCATTTCTGATTATATTGAATCTAACCTAAACCTGAAACAACGACAAGCGGCAGATGAACATATAGCCCAATGTACAAGATGCTATGAAAAGCTTGCCGATATGGTTAACATGTTAGAAGCAATGAAATCACTTCCGAGATATAAAACCTGTCTGGATTTTAATGACCGGCTAATGGCCAGAATTGATCGTCACAATCAGCAAAAAGAAAATCCCTTTGTTCGGATATTTCATGAATATTCCCGGGTAATTTCAGTAGCGGCAGCGGCACTGCTGTTAGTGGCAACGTCTCTTTTTATTTATACCTCTGTAGTTGTGGTCAACAATCCATCTTCCGTACCGTCTGCAGAAATCCGCAGCATTAAGCCGGGAACAAATATTCCCGGGACCGTAGCGGGCACACATCCGGAATTTGTTAATTCAAATGGCGAAAATACAACTCCGGACACAAGTAATATTGAAAATCCGGGTTATAAGCACAATATTATGATGGTCAACGAATAAACAATTTGGAATTTTTCAATTATTCCTTATATTTGCCCGCGAATAATTGAATGGAGGTTTCTTATGGCAAAACCACAAGGCTTTGGAGCAAAAATAGCACACCGCGAGAAAAGCGGAAAGACATGTTCGGTATGTAACGAGCAGATTTCATATGTTAAACATTATTCTAGTGTCAAAAATGCGGATAAGAACGTTAAATACAAACAAAAAGTTGTTGGTATTTGCGCTTGTAACAAAAAAGAATATTTTGGATAATATTTCTTTTCATTGATTTCTTTATACCCCGGTAGTCCGGGGTTTTTTATTTATTTTTTTTCTTATGGTTTTTTCGTTAATATAAGCAGATGAACAAAAATGTAGTAATATGTAGCTTGATTGTGTTGGTTTTCATGTTTTCCTGTGGAACGCAAGAGCTCAGCAGGGAAATACCGGCACACAGGGTTGAAAAGTATCCCACCCAGGGTATTATGCACTTTATGTACGGTGAAATATATCGTTCCAGCGGAAATTACAGCTATGCCAATTTAGAGTATAAAAAGGCACTTGAGTACGATACTACGACAACTATTTTAAATGCTATCGGCGAAAGTTATCGATTACTTGGAAAGAATAATCTAGCCACAGATTATTTCAAACAAACCCTGTATCTGGATCCGGAAAATTTGACAGCGCAACAGCACATTTCTGATCTATATCTGAAAGAAGAACGTTTTCAAGAAGCTATCCCCGTTTTACAGCGTCAGCTGGAACAAGACTCAGAGAATATTACTATTTTAAGGAAATTGGCGGAAAGCTATCGTAAAACAAAACAGTACGAAGCCTCATTGCAAATATTGGACAAAATGATAGCATTGCAACCGGATATTCCCTGGAGCTATATTTATGCTACAGAGATCATGCTTGAAAATAATCGCATTCCGGACGCTATACCTTATTTACAGGAAGTAATGACCCGAATACCGCCAAATAATGACCTGTATCAGCTCTATGTTCGCGCATTCTACGAAAAAAAAGATTACAAGGGCATGTTGCAAGTTCTGGAAACATGGCTGCAAACACGACCGGAGAACCTGGCTCCATATTTTTTATACCTGGAATATCAATTTCAGTTGAACAATGTTGATGCCGCGGAACAGGTTTTATCATTGATAAAAAACCGTTGGCAGGAAAACAGCGAAATTTCTTACTACCTCGGTGTTAGCGCAATGTTTCGAAGCGAAACAGACAGTGTGTGGTTTTATTTTAAACGCGCCAGCAGCTTTCCGCAAATTGATATCGATTGGCATTTACGTTACGGACTTTGGTTCTGGGAGCAAAGCGAGCTTGAAAGAGCCGAATATATTGCAAATGATGCAATTGCCCGCACAGGAAAGGAATCACGGTGGATACATATGAAAGCCATGGTCCGCGCACAAATGGGTGATTTCCAAAGCGCAGAGATGCTCTTGGAGGAATTAGTACAATCAGATACAAACAATATAAACGCAAAAGAAGATTTGGCTAATATATATGTGGAATTACAAAAAATCCGCAAGGCGGATTCCCTTTATACAAAGTTATTGAATAATGCCCCTGAAAATCCTTCGATATTAAATAATTATGCTTATACGTTGGCGCAACAAAACCGCCGACTGGAATACGCCATGCAACTTGTGAATAAGGCCTTGAAATATGAAAATAACGCGGCCTATTCAGACACAAAAGCATGGGTATTGTATCATCAGAAAAAATATAAAAAAGCCATAAAATGGATTAAAAAAGCATTGCAATATCCGGATGCCAGTAGCGAGGTTCATTATCATCGCGGTCAAATTTTACTCAAATTACAGCGCCCGGAAGCCGCGCGTAGCGCATTCCGGGAATCATTGCTGCTTGATCCGTATAACATTTTGGCAAAAAACGCATTGGAGGAAATGGAATAATGGATGTATCTATAATTGTTCCGGCATATAATGAAGAGGGAAGCGTTAAGGAATTAGCGCAGCGTGTCACGGCGGTCTTTAAAAAAGAAAACTATGAAGGCGAAATTATCTTCGTCAATGACGGTTCCACCGATAATACGACAGGAATTTGTGAAGAACTGGCAGCACAACATGCGATAATCCACCATATTCATTTTCATCGCAATAAAGGGAAAGCCGCCGCTTTACAGGCAGGATTTGATTTTGCGAGCGGTAACTATGTTATCACAATGGATGGTGATTTACAGGACGAACCCAATGAAATACCGGCACTGATCGCAAAACTCAACGAGGGCTGGGATATTGTTTCAGGATGGAAGAAAAAACGTCATGACCCTATTACTAAGCGCTGGCCGTCAAAATTATTCAACCGGGTTGCGCGCTTAATGTCCGGTATTAAGATCCATGATTTTAACTGCGGATTGAAGGCTTATCGCAATGAAGTGGTAAAAACGGTAAGATTATATGGAGAGATGCACCGCTGGATTCCCGTTTTGGCAAAGATTGAAGGCTTTAAAACCGGCGAAATTGTAGTTACTCACCACCCGCGCCACAGCGGAGTCAGCAAATACGGATTCAGCCGAACTTTCAAGGGATTCTTTGACTTTATGACTATGTTCTTTTTAAGCCGTTTTACCATGCGTCCCATGCATTTTTTCGGATTTTTTGGATTATTATCTACTGCCATCGGTGTGATCGTGGAAATAATTGTGTTGGTTTATAAGTATGCATACGGGCAATCATTTCAGTCTCATATGGCCATGTTAATTTTAGGTGTTTTAATGATCGTACTTGGCGTACAATTATTTTCTATCGGACTTATTGGCGAAATGATAGTTTATGAATCCAAAAAGAAAAAACAATAAAACAATTATGTTTCAATATCGTTTTTCTGTCATTATTCCAACCTATAACCGCCTGGATGAAATTCAGGAGTTACTGGTATCTCTGGAAAAACAAACGCTTTCGCGGGATGCTTTTGAGGTCATTATTATAGATGATGGCTCTACGGATGATACAGAGAAATTTATTCAGGGCATAATACGGAAAGACGACCTAAAGCTGTCATTTTATAAACAGGATCACAAAGGTCCCGGTCCCGCCCGCAACACAGGCATGGAATATGCGCGCGGAGAATATTATATTTTTGTGGACAGCGACTGTATTGCCCGGGAAAATTGGCTAAAAGCATACGATGAAGCTCTGACAAAACCGGTTGCCGGTTTTGGAGGGCCCGACCGGGTACGCGCTGATTTTAGTCCTCTGCAAAAAGCTATTGATTATTCAATGACCTCATTTTTAACAACAGGGGGAATACGCGGATCCTCAAAAAGAAAAATATCAAAATATTACCCGCGTAGCTTTAACATGGGAGTACGTGCTGATGTCGTAAAAAAGATTGGCGGGTTCGGAACATTACGCCACGGCCAGGATATTGAATTTACCCATCGGATACGCTCACAGGGTGAAACCATAAAGGTTATGGAGGCAATTGTATATCATAAGCGTCGAACTTCTTTATGGCGTTTTTTCAAACAGGTATACAATTGGGGTGTTGCCCGCATTAATTTATATAAAATTGATAAAGACATGCTGGAGCCGGTACACTTTTTTCCGTTTTTCGGTACATCGTTAATTATTGCCTTTTTTGTTTGTCTTGCAATTTGGCCGGGTATATTATGGCCGTTTTTGCTTGGCGGTATTGGCGTTTTATTGCTGATGGCCGTGCATGGAATATTTAAATATAAAGACATCAGAGTTTTCTTTTATATCCCGCTTATTGTTCCAACCCAGATATTAGGGTATGGATTGGGATTCGGCGGGGCATTATTCCGACGTGTTCTTTTCAAAGGGAAAGAAAAAACCGGATTTTCAAAAAATTATTATAAATAACCGGGAGGCAATATGATAGAACAGAAAAAAACGAAATTTTGGGTAAAATTTCTTATTGTTACAATAGTTTTACTGATACCCTTATTTTATTTCTTTTCCCCCATGATATTTCAAGGGCAACGCCCCACCGGTGTAGATATATCCGCCTCCAAAGGCAAGACAAACCTCTATGTGGAATATCAGGAAAAAACTGGCGAAAAAGTCCTATGGAACCCGAACATTTTTGCCGGTATGCCGGTTTATCCCCGGATAACGCCGTCCATTATTCACATTGACAGTATTATTGGACGTCTCAGTAAAATCGTTTATACATATTTTTGGTATTATCTTGTAGGTGCATTGGGAATTTTCTTTTTATTGCGCTACAAAAAAATAGCTTGGTATATTGCCGTTATTCCCGCATTGGCTTTTATGCTCTTGCCGCACTGGATGGCACTTATACATGTTGGTCATTTTGTGAAACTTCGTGCATTTATGATCATGCCATGGCTGATTTTAAGTTTTAATTACTTTATCGATAAGCGAAGCTGGTTATCTGTAGGCTATTTTGTTCTCGCCTTTTCCTGGATAACCCGGACCCAGCATTTCCAGGTGGTTTTTTATGGCATTTTGATTTTGCTGTTTTTATTCCTTGTACCGGTTATCCGCCTGCTTATTCAAAAAAAATGGAAGGCCTTTGGCGACACAACAATAAAAGTATTGGCTGCAGTAATACTTACCATCGCTGTTTCATACCAGCCATTTATGAGTTTAGAAGAATATACCCCGCATTCTACCCGTGGCGGGAATGCTGTACAAATAACAAGCACAACGATCAATGAAGCTCAGACTAAAGGTGTCGGACTCACTTATGCAACCCGTTGGTCGCTGGACGGAAATGGCCTTTTCGGATTTGTGATTCCGCGTTTTTCAGGGGGATTATCTCAGGAAACATATACCGGAAGTAAATTTCCCAATCTGAAAGGCAGAATGGTTCCGGGCTATTGGGGAGAAATGCCTTTCACGCAAAGTTACGATTCTATTGGTATAATTATATTTCTTTTTGCATTTATGGGCGTATGGGTTTATTGGAAAAAGGATGGCTTTGTCCGAAGTCTAACGGTTTTTTCTGTGTTTTCCACATTTTTGGCTTTTGGACGCCATTTAATGCCGCTATATAAACTTTTCTATTATATAATTCCTTATTTTTCTAAATTTCGCGTACCGTCAATGATCGTAAATATGATTTTTCTGGCTATTATTATTTTAGCGGGATATGGCATAAAAGCGGCTATGGAACAAGCGAAAGAAAAAAACTGGAAACTGTTTGCCTATACCTTTGGCGGCGCATCGGTTATTTTGCTGATTATCCTGTTGTTCAGCAGCGGATTTGCTTATGCCCGCGCAGGAGAAGCGGCACGTTACGGTGTGCAATCCATGGAAATTATAAAATCTATTCGTAAGGAATTTTTACAAATTGACACATTCAAAGCCCTGTTTTTTACACTTACGAGTGGCGGG
>JAUXEL010000114.1 GCA_030620575.1 Fidelibacterota bacterium | reverse complement strand
CTTTAACTCCGGGATCAGAGAAATACTCATCAAAGGTCATTTTTCTATCTATAATACCTTTTGGTGTGAATTCAATAACCCGATTAGCGACAGAACTGTTTAATTCATGATCATGCGAACCGAATAGAATGATCTCAGGATATTTTTTCATACCATCATTCAACGCGGTGATCGCCTCAAGATCAAGGTGACTTGCCGGCTCATCGAAGATAAGCACATTCGCGCCGGAAAGCATGGAACGGGAAAGCATGCAGCGCACTTTTTCCCCACCTGAAAGAACCTTCACTGTTTTCAGCGCTTCGTCACCGGAAAAAAGCATCCGACCCAAAAATCCCCGTATGAAAGTATCATCCTTATCATCCTTGGAATATTGCCGGAGCCATTCGATTAGATTAATATTCCCTTTAAAGAATCCCACATTATCACGAGGCATATAACTGGATGTTATCGTAACTCCCCACTCATAGGAACCGCTATCTGGTTTGAGATTGCCTGAAATAATATCAAAAAAAATAGTCTTGCCATTGTTGCTTAATCCAATAAAAACAATTTTGTCGCCACCATTGACAGTGAAAGTAACATCCTTTAAAAGCTGTTCGCCATCAACCGTTTTATTCAGGCCCGTTACCTTAAGAATATTATTCCCGCAACTGCGCTCTGGTTTAAATCCTACCCAGGGACGTTTTCTGGACGATACAGGCATATCCTCAATCGTCATTTTATCCACCAATTTTTTCCGTGATGTTGCCTGGCGTGCTTTTGAGGCATTGGCAGAAAATCGCGAAATGAACTCCTGAAGGTCTTTGATCTTTTCATCCCGTTTACGTTTATCATCTTTAAAACGTTGCACAGCAAGCTGACTCGTTTGATACCAAAAATCATAGTTTCCCGCAAATATTTTAATCGTATTAAAATCGATATCTGCTATGTGGGTGCAAACTTTATTAAGAAAGTGTCGATCATGGCTTACCACAATAACCGTATTTTGAAAATTATAAAGGAACTCCTCTAACCAGGTTATAGATTCAAGATCAAGGTGGTTGGTCGGTTCATCCAGAAGCAGGATATCCGGATTTCCAAACAGCGCCTGAACCAATAACACGCGCACCTTAACACCACCATCAAGAGCTTTCATTGGCGAATCATACATATCAGCCGTTATACCGAGCCCGTCTAAAAGCTTCCCTGCATCCGACTCCGCTTCGTAACCATCAAATTCGGCCAGCTCACCATATATTTCGGACATACGCATGCCCTCTTCATCAGTAATATCAGCTTTCGCTTCAAGGATATCTTTTTCATTTAGAAGTTCATACAATTCCTTGTGACCCATAAGGGCTGTCTGCATAACCGTATATTCATCGAATGCGAAATGATCCTGACGGAGTGTTGCAATTCGTTTTCCTTTTGGAATGTGAATGTGGCCGGAACTGGTTTCTATTTCACCTGAAAGAGCCTTCAGAAAAGTAGACTTGCCGGAACCATTTGCCCCAATCAGTCCATAGCAGTTTTCTTGAACAAATTTGATGGATACATCTTTAAATAAAACCTGTTTGCCAAATAATATGGATAGGTTCGTTGTTGCAATCATAATTATTCTTTCTATCATTACGAATTTAAAATATGTTCAGATATTGGTGCCGGATATTAGTTAATCTCGCCCCACTATGCAACCATCTATGTCCGGTTACTGTCTTTGAAATTGCCGATCCTTAAATGAATATCCCCGGAACAAGCTCCGAGGTATTAAGCCCAATCTCTATAATAAAAATCAATGAAAGACCCCTTAGGGCTTTTTTTTCAGCAAAATCTGACACAGGACATAGATAGGTTAAGACGATAAAGCTATACCGATCTGCAATTGGTTTGAGAATAGGAGTATCGGTATAACTGTCAATACGAAGTGGTTAAACTGCCCCGTTTTCGGGATTTCGCTTCACTCAACAAACCACTTCTGTTCCAGTATATAATCACTTTACATCAATAAAAAAAACTATTTGTTAAATATGAGCAATAAAATATATGCTTATTCTCTATTTTTATTAATATCATTCATTTTACAAATTAAGGCCGTAATATCATCTTCAAGTTGGGATTCCTGTGTAAAAGCGCATACTTCTTGATAAATACGATCTGGAAATATTTAGATCTGTCAGGTTAAGTAGTGCCTGAACGAAAAAGCACTTTTTTGTCATTTCGACCGAAGGGAGAAATCTGTAACTTCAATATTTGTAACGCTACAAGATTTCTCGCTCCGCTTCGAAATGACAGTTTTGGCTAGTTTTCGTTCAGGCACTAAGTAGTGCAACCGCATACTATTCTTTAGCAAAAAGAATAAGCCCGGATATACCTCGCGTAACCATAGCAATTGATATAAATGAATGGAACCAGTTGACCATAGGCAGTGAAAAATAAATTATTGCCATTGCTGCGCCGATTACCGCAGGCTCGAAAGCACTTGCTTTATACATCAACTGCATTTCTCTTTCATCTACCTTAGTTTTCATTGTAAGTGCCATTCCAACAAAGAACAAGGCCAGAGCATAAAGGCCTAAATCACCGTAAAACCAGCACAGAGTAAATGTTAAAATTCCGGTGATCAATTCAATACCGTAGAGTACAGGATAATTTCCACGTAATTTCATATTACCTCCAAGATTTAAATTAATGAAATGTTATCGTTTTTAAACAAAGTAATGTTGTCATTTATTATCATCGCTGATGAAGAAAATTTCATCCACGGACGTCTCGAAATAAGCAGTAATTTTCAGCACTGTCAATATGGATGGAACAAACTTTCCTTTTTCTATGGAATTGATTGTTTGTCTGCTTAACTCCACAGAATCAGCCAGCTGCTGTTGGGTAATATCTTTCTTTGCTCTCCAAACTTTCAAATAATTTTGAACCTTCATATTATCTCCATCATATAGCACACATGACACAATATATGCCATGCTTTACAATTTGTCAAGTGAGCACGACATTTAATTTTATGATTTATTTCCTGTTTTTGGTGGTCTTTATGTATATTAAATCAAAAATTTATCATGATCTTTTTTATAAAATTTCCGTTAGTATTTGATATGAAATATTTTTTACCCTCCATAATTTTATTCACCCTTTTTAGCGGGTGTGATCTAAAAAAATATACCGGCTATGATTATACAGCTCAGGAATTATCTGAAACCACTCAGATATCCGGCTATATCACTAATTTTTATACGGGCGATTCTGTTTATGATGCCCGGCTGCGTTTTAGTACACAGGAAACCCTGACTAACTTTAATTGATCATACACATTAAATTATGTGATGAACGATGATGAAGAGCGTAATAAACCCACACCGATTCTCATCTCAAAAGAAAATTATTACCCATATCAAAAAGAAACCGTGCTACTTCTATCTGAAAACCAGCTTGATTTCCAAATTAAATATGCAGCGCCAATCATTGTGGACACACGCCGAAGAGAAGTTGATAGCTCTCTTATTTGTCAGGCAATTATTAAAGACTATCAGGGAATTGAGACCCTGGAAAGTATTAGGCTCACTTATGCCTACCTCGATACGTTTGTAGGGGATGTTATAGATTCGCTGACAGTGGACATACCCTTAGTTTATCAGGCAGACAATGTAACTGGTTTTTTCCAGCTTTCATCAAACATACCGATCACACCTGAAACCGACGATCCTTTAGATACCTCATTATCAAAAACAAATGTATCGGACTTCAGGGCTTCACAAAAGGCCAGTCAGATATAGTGCTTCCGCATCCGACAAATTTTCTCGCAGTATTTTATACTATTGTAAGTATTGACAAAGAGGGTTATAGAAATATTTTTTTCATTCAATCAATCCTCGGGTTCCGGATCGTTTTTTATTCGACCCTGTAAGTTTTATAAAATATTAAACAAGATTAATTATGAAAAAGTACATCCTAATTCTAACAGTTATCATTTTATACAATTGTGATCTTTTTTTATCTCGGGGGAAAAGCGGAAACTAAGAACCGGATTTAACCAAAAATAACTGTAACTATGTTTTATAGGCTAAAGCCCCCAATATTTTATATAATTCTAATCCCCGTGATAAATCACGGGGTTAGTTATAAAGTTTATTTTTTAATAGCGCTAAATAATAACAACAATTAAATTTGCGAATCATGTACCATAAAATATTGATTTATCAACATCAGGTCAGGAGTTCTGAAATTATTTGAATAACAATAAACATAATACAAATTCACCTTATTGAATATTTGGGTAATACTTCGATTCATGGTGGATTTTCACAACCTACCTCCGCTTTGTCCACACTCATTTTGCAAATAAATTATTTTCCCTTTGGATTTAATCTAAGTAATACTTTATATTATACAGGTTTGTTCAGAATATGAATAAACCGTTAAATTGATTATATTCATCTTTTAATAAAAATATAAAGCGTCTAAACGAAAACCATTCTAAACATTTCGAGGCGAGGCGTTTAGAAAATTGGGTTAAAGATTCCTCACCCCGATCATGCCGGTTCTCCGTTGGGCGAATCTGCCGGCTGGTTGGCGGATGCTCCTACCTGCATATTAATCGGGGATTCGGAATGACAGAAGTAGCTTTTTTGTTCGGACACAATATAGATTAATACGGAAATAACTCTTGAGAAAAAAATATAAGATTTCAAGTCTCCAAATAATATCTTATACGTGTATTTTGCTTTTAATAATAGCAGGCTGCTCACCTACATCGACAAAAAAAAGTCAAACTCAAATCAAAATCATTCAAGCTGAACAATTAAATATTAACGATTCGGCAGTCGTAGTTTTAGGATGCGAAAATTTTCTACAAAATTACATAGCGCTTGTTAAAGGGAAACGGGTCGGGCTGATTACCAATCCCAGTGGAGTTAACCGCCGGCTGCAAAGCGCCGCCGATCTTTTTTATGTTCATCCTGATATTAACTTAACGGCTCTCTATGGCCCGGAACACGGAATAAGGGGCGCTGTTTATGCAGGCGAAAAGATTAAAGGTGAAACGGATCCTAAAACCGGTCTGCCTGTCTACAGCTTATACGGAAAGCATAAAAAACCCACAAAAGAAATGCTGGCTGAAGTTGATGTATTAGTTTTTGATATTCAGGATATTGGCATTCGCGCTTATACATACATTTATACAATGGCAAAAGTAATGCAGGCAGCCGCAGAAAATAATAAGCAAATGATTGTATTAGACAGACCGAATCCTATTAACGGTTTAGCGGTAGAAGGGAATCTTGTAAATGAAGGTTTCTTTTCCTTTGTCGGAATGTATCCTATCCCCTATCGCCACGGAATGACTATTGGCG
>JAUXEL010000009.1 GCA_030620575.1 Fidelibacterota bacterium | reverse complement strand
TCAAAGTGCCTTGCTCAAAACCCCGCAACTTTCGACTAAAATCCTCTATGCCCTGAACAAGCGCTTTGCCAATAATATTCGGAAGCATATTAAACAAAGGGGCAGATTGTAAACCCAGGGGATAACTGGAGCGAGCAATATTTTTTGATTCGGCTTTTTTCATATAATCAATGGCATTGTTGGCCGGGATCATATAGCTGTTGGAAAAAGTATAGAACTGTTCTTCCAGTTTATCCATCCAGTCCAGTATTTCGGTCGCAGTACAGGTATGTCCCAACAGCATATCGGGATGCACGCCTACCACACATCCGGCATTGGAATATACGCCATCACGCTTATAATAACTCATTCCATTGACCACACTTTTTTGTGCGTATGCTGCGGCCGGTACAACCTGTCCGCCCGGACACATACAAAAAGTATAAACCGGTAATCCGGAGGGCGTTTTTGTTGCCAAACGGTATTCAGCGGCTTTGACGCCGGGCAAACTTTCCCGACCCCATTGTGCACGATTGATCAGATTTTTTGTATGCTCTATGCGATGACCGATAGCAAAGTATTTTATGTTGAATTGAATTCCACACTTTATTAGCATACGATAGGTGTCATAGGCCGAATGTCCGGTAGCGAGCAGCACATGATTTGCTTCGATTTCGCCGGTATTACAAATAATCTTACTGACCTGCTTCCCTTTGATCACAATATCTTCGAGTTGCATATCAAAAAGGAACTGACCGCCATGTTCCATGAACTGTTTTCGAAGGTTTGTAACAACAATTTTAAGATTATCGGTTCCCACATGGGGATGGGTCATATAAAGTATTTCTTTGGGTGCACCTGCTTTCACATATTCGGACAGGATAAAACGCCGTTCGGCAGAAATGCGTTTTGAACGCGATGTCAACTTGCCATCCGAAAAGGTGCCGGCACCGCCTTCACCAAAAGCATAGTTATTTTGCGCTGTGAATTCCCCGCTGTTTTCCAGCAGTTTAATTGCCTTGCTCCGCTGTGTTACGTCCGATCCGCGCTCAATGATACTGACATGGAAACCGGCTAATTGCAATACATGCGCGGCAAAAAAACCGGCCGGACCGGAGCCAACGACAATAATTTTTTCATTGCGTTTTTTATAGGGAATATTTAAGGGCTCAGGCGCTTTATAGTGTTCTCCGTGTAGTTGATCTGAAAAAACGATCAGGTTCAGCAGCCAATGGATATTGCTTTTTTTACGGGCGTCCAGACTTTTCTTCTCAATCTGAAAGGAAAAATCCTTAAGGCCAAGTTGTCGATAGATGGCTTGGCGGAGATCCTCTTCGGAATGATTGGTCGGAAGCTTTAATTGTAAAGATTTGTAGCCCATGATAAAATTTTCTTAGCACTTTTTTATATTACTTTTTATGCAAAGAATTTAATATCACATAAACGTATTATCAATGTAAAACGTATCCGGGGGTTTATTGTATTATCTGCAATTAAATTTTATCCTGTAATACTCATCTATTGGTTTCATGCTTTTTTGGGTTATGCATAATAGTCCCAATATGAACCATTTGAGTATTCCAATATTTAATTAAATACTTATTTATTCGAAGTTCGTATTTTGGCAACAGCAACTTCTGCCGCCTTAATAAGTACCGGCTTAGTCGGAGCATTCGTAAGTAAAGGATGCGTTCCCACCTGAAACGAAATAAGTTCATATACCGTAAGGCCCTTCTGAATAGCAAGCCCAATAATATTGATCATTTCTCCGGCAGCTTTTCCACCCCATATTTCACCCCCCAAAATCGTACCATCAGAAGGGGAAACATATAATTTTGCCGTTAGGGGAGATGCGTCCTTTATCGCTCCGGGATGTCGGTCAATATCGCTGAATTTTGCTGAAACAAAATCAATGTTAACAAGTGCCGCACTTTTTTCATTTAATCCGGCAGCAGCCATTGCCAGTCCATTAATTTCAGTTGAGAAAACACCAATTGTTCCGGTAAAGCTGTTTTTGATTTTTATCCCAAATAAATTGTAGCCCAAAACACGTGCCTCGGCAGTCGCTGTAGATGCCAACATAATATAATCACATCTTCCGGTTAAAAAGCCCAGTGTTTGCGAACAATCGCCAACCGCACAAACGCTTTTTTCTGATGTACATCCATAATTATCAACAACAATAGCTCCAACTGTGTTTGTCGCCACCCCTGCTTTTTTAGCGAGTTCTGTATTGGGTTTATATCCGATAGCAAAAATTACAGCATCTGCTTCAATATCATTTTGGCCTTTTAATTGAACACCTGCAACAGCACCGTCTTTTTCCAAGACTTTTTCAACTAAAGTTGATGTATAAACATTAATATTTGATTTTTTAAGTTCTTCTGTTGCTATTTTGCTTAGTTCATCAGAAAAAGCTTTTGAAAAACATAAATCTTCACTTTCAATAAGACTTACTTTTTTATTGGAATGCATTGCTAATTGTTCTGCCACTTCTGCTCCAATAAATCCCCCGCCTACAACCACAATATTTTTTTTGTCTTTTAATTCATTAAACAGGTTATTGATGTAAGTGTAACTTTTTTTGATATAAAATACATTTTTTAGATCAAACCCCGGAATAAAGCTTGCAATTGTAGGTTTTGAACCGGTTGCCAATACAAGTTTTTCAAATGAGTAATCATCACCCGATTTTACTTTAATGGTTTTATCTTCAATGTTAATATCAACAACAGGATCGGTAATAACCTCACCACCTAAATCAATAAATGGTTTTGGTCCCATCACATTTTTATCAACAGAATTTAGATTGTGAAAAATATAAGGGATACCACATGGTACTAAGCCCTTTTCTTCTTCACGAATCATTAATATTGATTTGTCAGAATATTGTTTTTTTGCTGTAACGCCGGTGATTATTCCCGCAGGACCGGCTCCAACGATTATAACATCATATTTCTTCATGTCATTTCTCCTTTATGTTTTATTTTTTTTGTTTTAGTTTAAAATACAATATTGTTTTTATCAAGAACTATTTTTGAAATAGTATTATGTCGATTTATTCTGGCAGGATACTGTACCTGGATGTAATGCGGAGTGAGTCCATAAAGCAGGTTGTTTTTATAGCGTTCCCAGAGAACCGGCTGTGTTGTTCCGTAAAAAGATACGGCATAGCTGCGTCGCAAGCGACTGTCCACGTTGTTTAACACTTTTGCGCGTTGTCTTTTGACCGATTCGGGTATCTGATCTTTCATATTTGCAGCGGGAGTACCTTTCCGTGCAGAATAACGAAAGACATGAAGATAAGAAAAACGCATTTTATTGATATGAGCAACAGTTTCTTCAAACAGGGCATCTGTTTCGCCGGGGAATCCGACGATCACATCGGTTCCGATGGAAGCTTCGGGTATATATTTGCGGATGGTTTCAACTTTTGTGCTAAAATCAGCTGTCGAATATTTGCGTTTCATGCTTTTCAAGATCACATCCGAACCGGACTGCAGTGAGAGATGAAAATGCGGCATGATCTTCGTTGATATTCCTATGTGCTTAATGAGATCATCGCTTAGTGTGTTCATTTCAATAGATGAAATACGTATACGTTCAATTCCGGGGATACCAGTGATATCGGAGATATCTTCCAGAGCACGAAGTACATCGATTAGTCGCTTTCCGGAATCCGCATAGGCTCCAATGTCAATACCGCTCAGCACAATTTCTTTGTATCCGGCATTAGCAAGTTCCCGCGCTTCTGTGATCGTATTGTCAAAATCACGGCTTACCGGATTTCCACGGGTGTAGGGTACAATACAGTAGGTGCAGAAATTATTACACCCTTCCTGGATTTTTAAATAAGCCCGGGTACGGTCGGTTGCCGCGATAAAAGCTGAACTCAGGCGTTTGCGATTATCAACCGAAGAAATACGGACATGCCGGGTACGGGTTTTTTTAAAATCAGCTATTGCGGAATAAAGATCAAATTTATCACGGGTACCAAGAATAATATCAACACCGGGGATCTCTGTTGAACTGTCAGAATTTACCTGCGGGAAGCAACCGGCTAATACTACGATTCCATCAGGAGAACGCCGCCGTGCCTGAAAAAGTGCCTGCCGGGTTTTCCGGTCTGCCCGGTTGGTCACCGTACAGGAATTTACCACCATGACATCTGCCGGTTCGCGAAACGAAACCAGCCGGTAACCATTTTTTTCAGCGGCATTTTGTAATGCAGCCGTTTCAGCCTGATTCAGCTTACAGCCCAATGTATAAAATGAAATACGTGGTGTTGGATTCATGGTATTATATCATGAAGATCAAGGTTTCCATACCTTTATTTTCATTGTTTTATTTCCCCAGTCCATTGCATCCTGATGACTTTTAAAAAACAAATCAATATGTTTTCCCTGGATAGCGCTACCACGGTCTTCAACACGACCGAATCCATATCCTTCGATGTACATGATCGTACCCATTGGAAAAACATCCGTATCCGCCGCAATGCTTCCCTTGCGTGCTTTTGTGCCGCTGGCGGTAAGTCCTATCACTTTAAGTTCTCCCTTTTGGGGACCATAGGCATAGACTTTCTGACCTATCCAGTTATGTTTCCACCCGCAGCACTTTCCGCAAGCGCAGTAAGCGGTTACTTTTATTTCAACGATCTGTGGTTTTTTCCCAAAAGGCGGATGAATTTTATCCTTGAAAAGCATACATCCGTTCGTCATCGGAATAGTTAGAATGATAATGAAAATAAGGTATATTTTCAGCAGCTTAATATATTTTTTGCTTTTAGACATATTTTAATCTTTATGAGAATTTTCCTGTTTTAAAATTGATTCAAGTTCCAGCGGATGGATAATTTTTCCTGTCATCGCAGCGGAAAAACAACTTAAGGCATTTGCCAGCATGCCGCCCGATTGCAGTATTTGCGCGGATGTTCCCATGCGGGTTCGCAAGGCATCAGAATGCTTTGCGAGAGAATATAAAAAAGCAGGAGGAAAAATATCAATACCAATTTCCGTGAAGATACTGGCAATTCCCATATCCAGCAAATCACTGTTGATCAGCTGGGATCCGGGCATAATATAAGCGGAAACAGATTCGAACAGAGGCCGGTAACGCACCAGTTTTAATCCGGTTTCAAAATCTTTAAACCGGCATGCCGTATCTCCGCCAATGAAAATCTGGTGAACGGGAACGCCGTCTTTGTCTGTTAGATTACCGATATGAACAGTATCATCGTTTTTCCATGCCAGCATGGGATGAATACCATGCAGATCGATTGTAATAGCGGATGCCGGTTTTTTCTCGATATCAGGAAAATAAAATTTACCTTCCACGGTACTGCGGTCCTGTAAAAATGCCATTACCTGTTCGTCGACCTGGCAGAGCACATGCTCATATCCAAAATCAACCAAGACCCGAACCATGTTAAACCGTTCAGGTAAAGAAAGGCGGCTGAGTCCATCACCATATATTTCCAGACAGGTTGACGTATCATCCGGGAGTTCATAGTATTTTAAAATAAAGAGAGCAATATCAATGCCATCAATCCATTCTCCCGGTTCACCCTCAAGTACAATATCAAAAGATGCCGGTACGGGAATTTCCATGCTGCCAATATCGAGTAGTGCTGCCATTTTTTTAGAATCAGTGCGTATTACATAGCTACCGAAAACCCCCAATTCAAACAGATTTTTATCTATGCCTGCAATAATACCGCCCGGTACGGCAAGTCCTTCTTCTGCCACAACAAGTGCCGGCATACCTGCACGTCCCGGTGCATAATATCGAACACCTTTAGCCTGTATTGCCGAAATACTTTCCGGAGAAGGTCCACCCTCCAAAGGCAGATGATTATTGATCGCCAGAGTTTTAAGCGCACACTGCTTTGCGGTCATAGTATGCGAAACCGCGTCAAAAGAAGTATGACTCAAAACAGCACAGTCCGGAGAAACACTAAACTTTTCACCGATTTTTTTTGTTTTGGTATTGTTTTCCGCGTTCAGCAGCTGATATATCATAGAAGATAATTTCATAACTCAAGGCTCCAAGATAAAAGTATTTAAATAAGGTCTGTTTTTCAGCAAGTATCCCCAGTCCGAGATAATAATATTGTGCCGGAAGTATTGCAGGCTGTGTTGAAAGTAAGATTCATTTCCCAATTCGGTCGGTCGGTAATTTCGCATTTCAATAGATGGAATAACACGCCGTTCCGTTACCTGTAAATCACTTACGATGGATGAAAGAGCTGAATCAAATTGTCCTGTTTGAAAGGGACAAGGCAGGAGGGTAAAATAGTCCACAAAAGGTGCAAGGGTTTTAATATCCTGTCCGCTCAGGCGTTTTCGTCCGGAATGAAGTTGATTTTCTTTCCACGGCAGTACCGATAACATAATTTTGCAATCCGGATTAACAGCATGAATTGTTTTGTTTGCCTTTTCCATAAAAGATGTTATTGTTTCGCATTTCCATTGGATCCATTCGGTTTCATGGTATTCCAGTATCCATGTGGCAATATCTGCTGTTGACAGTCCCTCGGGAAGTACTATTTGACTGTGCTCCTGGAAAGCCTGTAAACAGGAAGAGCAGAAACAATAAGATCGAATGTTGTTTATATTATTTTCCGGACAGGTATACAGGGGATTTACAGGAAAGAAAAGATCATCAAGGTAAACAATATCAGGTTGCAGGATTAGCATAACTTCTTCAATGGCTTCCAATTTATAGGACTGATATTCCAAATTGTTCGGGCAAACAGCATGTTGCTGTTCCGATTCATTCCGACCGCCATAATCGTTAACGGCACGCAAATCAGGCTCTGCGCGGTAGGCGTAAGCATCTGTAAAAATCGGAATATAAGCCGCAAAACGGATATCTCTGCGGCGTAATTCATGTCGCAATGCCAGTAGCTGTGTCCCGTATTCCCAACGCTTTGGGAGTACGTCCGAAGGATAATACGCGGTTCCATGTTCCATTGTGGGAGATACCGCCAGCGATACACGCGCTTCTTTTAATTCATCTGCCAATGCACCCATTTCACCACCATAACGTTGCCGGATCTCAGGGGCTTGTAATAAAACATGAACCCCTTTTATGTTTTCATAGCGCGAACAGTTGCTGATAATAAGCAATGCAATAAGAAAGATGTAACGTCCCGTTTTCATGTTGGGAAGATAAGGCATAATTTATCCTGTGTCAAGGAGATAGAAGAACATCACACAACTTGTCCGGCGTAACCTACTGGTATAGACCGGAAGGCACCAAGCGACAAAGACACTAAGGACTTTAGGAAACTTGCACTGGCATATAATCTGTGGCAAATTTTTAAGGTTAAGTTAAATTATTAAGAATAGGATCGCATAATTTCCACAACCAAAAATATTCTTTGTGACTTAGCACCTTTGTGCTTTTGTGTAAAGCAAAAAAAGCCCTTCCCGTTTGCACGAGAAAGGCTTTTTATTATTAAAGGCGGGCGGATTTATTCCACCTGTTTGTCTTTCTTTCCAAAATGCGGATCAATATGAAGGAATTTCAGTAATATGAAACCCGGTATTGTGGCGATCACAACCCAGATAAAGAAATGCTGGTAACCGATGACTTCTTGCAACCATCCGCTCATCATGCCCGGGATCATCATACCGAGTGCCATAAAGGCGGTAGCGATCGCATAGTGCGAGGTTTTGTATTCACCGCGCGCAATATAGATCATGAACATCATGTAAGCTGTAAAGCCAAACCCATAACCAAAGGTCTCAAAGGCGACACAAGGGATAATGATAGCCAAACTGGAAGGTTGGGCATAGGCAAGGAAAATATATACGGCATCCGGAACATTGATCATGATAGCGAACCACCATATCCATTTTTTCAATCCGTGTTTTGATACCGCTATACCACCTAAAATTCCGCCGAGGGTTAGAAAGAGTATTCCGATAGTACCATAAGTCAAACCGTATTGGCCGGCTGTTAATCCAAGTCCACCGGCTTCACGGGTATCCAACATAAAAGGTGCAGATAATTTGATCAGCTGCGATTCAGCCAAACGGAATAAAAGTAAAAAAGCAATGGCCAGACCAATGCCGTCTTTTTTGAAAAAGGAAGCAAAGGTAGAAAAGAAATCCTTAACGGCTTCTCCAAGAGAATGTTCAGTTCGTTCAACTTCCACTTTCGGCAGAACAAAACGATGTGCCAGATGAAAAATTAAAAACATCCCCGCAAGACAGAAAAACAATACAGACCAGGCCATTTTTACTTTCCCGGATTCTGCATCAAAAAAGGCCTTCGATGGAGCATCCAGTTTTTTATCTAATTGAATGACTGACATTACCGGTTTATTCCAGTTTTCAGAAGTAAATTCAAAGCGCATGCCTTCCACTAATTTGATACTCTTATCTCCGCGGTCCTGACCGAAAGAGACGATGACCGTTTTATCGGCTTGGGGAGCCTTAGATAGATGAAAATACATGGTGCCGACATTTCCCGCATATTCCGTTATCGGAACTTCTTCTGCACCAAAATTTTTCCGCAGCCAATTTTCAAGTTTTTTTGACTTTTCTTTTTTTACTTTTGCTATTTTCGATTTTTCTTTCGCGATTTGCGGGGCATCCGGATCCGGTTGCCCCTGAGCAATATTCCATGCCCGGGCGGCTGTGATAACCGAATCTGCATAAATCGTGTTTACCCGTTTAATAGGGACATCCAATTGCTTAGGTTCGTACATCAGATACATATTTCCCGGCTGTTCGCTAAGATCGAGATCACCCAGCATCACAGTCTGTACTTTGGTATCTGCCGGTGTGGCACAAACCTCTACACTAACCTTATCCATGCCGGATGCATTTATTAAAAGACTGACAAGAATCACAAAAACACCTTGTCCCATGAGCATGGCAACACGATAAAAAGCAGAACGGATTCCGTTGAAAAGCGCCTGGTCGCCTTCATCCAGTCCAATCATATAAAAACCGTCCGCGGCAATATCATGTGTTGCGGAAGTAAAAGCCATCAACCATAAAAAAGCAATGCTGAGTTTAAAGAAATTGGTGGTTGGAATGGTGAGGGCAATACAAGCAAATAAAACGCCCAATACAAACTGCATCACAATGACCCACCAGCGTTTGGTCTTTAAATTATCAACGACGGGGCTCCAAAGGGGTTTCAGTACCCAGGGCAGATAGAGCAAACTGGTGTAAAGAGCAATATCCGTATTGGAAATACCTAACATCTTGTACATGACAACAGAAAGAACCATTACTACAGTGTAGGGAATTCCTTCGATAAAATAGAGACTCGGAACCCAGCTCCAGGGACTCCGTTTTTTGTTTTTTGGTTCGTGTGAGCTCATGAATATCCTTTCCTTGATTATTTAATAGATCTTTTTGTATTCACTATTCGGGTAATAATGGGCTAAAATTTCTTCGGTAGAATATCCGCTTAAAGACATTCCCAAAGCACCAATTTGGCACATTCCGGCACCGTGTCCCCATCCTGCACCCTTGTAAATAAAGCGCTTGGGAATTTTCCCGCTACCTACCTTATTGATCACAACAGCAGAGGAGTAAAGAAATTTTTTATGTAGCACCAGACGGGCATTATAATCTTTATAAACGATTGTTTTCTGTTGCCGGTCTTCAAAATCAAGATATTCAATACCAAGTTCCAGCAGACGGCCGCTTCCGGCACGTTTACGGGTCTGCAAATCCAAAACAGCTTTAACATCCAACTTTAATTTATCCCGGAGATTAGCGGACAGATCTTCGTTTGAAACTTCAACGATCCAGCGAAAATATTCCCCTTCTTCATCACAGGCGCCAAGATATTGTTTCAGTTCATTTCCCGGAACGGTAAAAGAACTGCAGAATGCTTCTTTCGGGGTTGATAATATCCACTTTTGTGCGTTTTCTTCAATGGTCAGATCCGGCACAGTATTACCATCCGGCATATCCGGAATATTTTGCATATAGGGAAGCGGGGTATTTTCCCAGAGATTTTCAAAGGTCTCCATTTTTCCGCCGCAAGATTTGGAATAGCGCGCGTCACAGATCTTTTTGTTATACATGATTACCTTGCCACGTGTATCTTCCGTACCCTTTTTACTGTTCTTAGTAACATTGTTTAATCCCTGATAGCGCTGGCAACAGTCGTCATTGCAAACATCAACACCGAGCGCGATATGTTTTTGCTCTACATTGGCCAGCATCCAGGAACGGGCGACTACGGTTTGGGCTTCAATTAAAGAAGGCGGACAAGCAGCACTCATTTCAGATGTTGCGACGCACATCAGGTAATCTTCGAGCGGAAGTTCATTGACAACCAGCAAATTTCCTTCAGAAAGAGTGATCTCAATATTTCCGGGCAACTTGACATTAATATATTTTCGCCAATGAAATTCCCTGCCCGAAATCACAGGGTCAACCGTTATATAGGTGTTGTCCACAATAGGACGGAATACGATCTTATGAACTTTCTCGTAGCGTTTATTGTTAATATTAAAAGTTACGGCATTGTCATCCACTTTAAATAAAATACTGGGAACTTCACAGGTAGAAAAGGTCAGGGTGTCTACTACCATCTCATAATCACACATATTGGATAAAAAAGCGGTAATTTTTTTTTGATTGTCCTGCGGGAGCACAATTCCTATTCTGATATTTGGCTCCTGGGAAGGAATAAGACCGGGCTTTAACATTGCTTTTTGCCTTTCTAAATTAGTATAAAAAATATGCTGTAATTACAGCTTAATACAAGATGTCTAAAATAGCATATAATGCAGTCGATTTCAATTGGAAAATGGACTATTTGACATGGTCTATCTTGACGGGATAACAGGATGTACAGGATAAGGCTTTGTGAAAAGTGAAATAGAGACATGCAATGCTGTAGCTCTACACTAAACCTTACCCCCCTAAACTTTTAAACCTTAGACCATTAAACAAAAATGTTTTTTGACCCTACTTTTCTCTGGTAACTTCTAACTACTTGTATTTAGAAATGCTTTTGTGTATTATTTTCACTAACAGAGGAATTGAAATGGATATTGTACTGATCATTCTGGGTTTTGCCTTCTCGATTTTCGGAATATTGGGCTGTCTGCTTCCGGTCATCCCGGGCCCGTTACTGAGCTATATTGGATTACTGTTATTGCATTTTGCTCCAAAATATGAATTTACGCCCCGTTTTTTGATTATCTTTGCCATTATCACAGTTGTAGTGACAGTATTGGATAATTTCATGCCGGCATGGGGTGCCAAAAAATTCGGTGGCAGCAAACGGGCGGTATGGGGAAGCATTATCGGTTTAGGCCTTGGAATGTTGGTCTTCCCGCCTTGGGGACTGATTATCGGTCCATTTCTTGGAGCCGTGGTTGGTGAACTGAGTACGGGAAAAAAATCTTCTGAAGCATTTAAATCAGGCTTTAGCACCTTCGTGGGATTTCTGGGTGGTGTCGTGATCAAACTTGCCGCATCCGGTGTGATGCTGTGGTATTTTATAAAAATGGCATTCTTCAGCTGATAGCTGTCAGATTGGTAGTTATCAAGAAAGAGAATTAGAATGAAAAATATTACAAGAATGTTATTAGTGTTATTATTCGCGACAGTGATAGTATTTGCGGAAAAAAAAGAAATCGCCGCGAAATCCCCAAATGTTCTAACTATTGCCCACGAATTGGATAAAACAGTATTTTGCGGGTGGACATACGGAAGCTATAGCAGCACGGAGAAGAAGCTGGACTGCACGACCTTTGTTTCCGCAGTAGTGGATACGGTATTAAGCCGTTCCAATGTCAATTATACGGCGGAGATGCGCAAGGATGTACTTATAAATCATCCGAATCTCGACCGGAACGTAGTTAAGCTTGGTCCGGATCCCGAAAATCCGCGTTACGCCGGGGTAGTGTATGCAATCGAAAAATATAATCTTGGTAAATGCATTACCGATCTTTCACAGGTGCAGCCGGGTGATTTTATTCAGTATTGGAAACAGCGCAGAAATGGAACGTGGTTTGGTCACGCTTCCCTTATTGAGTCGGTCCGTTATGATAAGAAAGCCGGCAAGTATAAAGCGAAAATTTTCGGTTCCCACAAATCCACGAACAGTATCGCAGTGAGTAAGTTTGAACTGCTGCTTAGTGGCGATGACAGGTTGGTTTATATAGGAAGAATTAGATAACATTGTAGGGAACAGGCACCTGTCGGGTGTAGCCCCTCAGCTGACGGGCGGAAACTGATGCCTGTTCCCTGCGTAAGCTATAGATATTCCCAAAATGCAAAAAGGCGTCCGTCAATTGACGGACGCCTTTTCATCTATTCCAAAGTGGAAAAAGGGTTAACGAACCGGAAAGATCCAACTGGCGATCTCAACCGGGGCATTTTCCTCGATAAAGGTAGCCGTTGTGATCATACGGACCCGCAGGCGGCTTTGGCCACGTCCTTTCAGGAGGGTTCCGCTGTAGATATTATCGTTTGCTGTAAGATCTATGCCTTCTCCATTATCTTCCAGAGCAAAATGCCGTCCGGATGAGCCCAATACATTCACATCATCATTTCCGTCGATCAAAACAAAAATGCTCGTAGCTAAATTGCCGGGTCGTCCCCGAAAATGACCCCGATTAGCAGTAAATCCTCTGACAACTTCATAGAGTGTAGTCGGATCATCAAATATTGTTTGGTCTGAATCATTGTCCCCCAATATTGTTACGCTTTCGATAGTATTCAGGATACCTGTTGTTGCACCGGATTCAATGCTTTTTGCAAATAATTTCCACTTAGTACTATCCCCGCTGCTATCCAGCAAACATTCCAGATAGGAGGTTGAAGTATATTCATAGGGTTTTTCCCAAACAACCGGAGTATCCGTGATAGTGGTATCGGTATGACGAATATACATAGTACCAACAAAGGTTTTTGTGAGCGTAACCAAAGCGGTATCATTACTAAAATACTCAATGGTATGATCTACATAAACACTATCGATTTTATGTCTCAAACGTAAGCTAACACGACGGCGACTCTGTGGAAAATTCGGCCCCGGGGCAGTTTTTGAAAATGATAAAGGAACGAAAATATCGATATCTTCTTCAATTGCGGTGTCCACATCAACTTCGGCCAGAATTTCACTTTCAATAAGTTCGGTCAGAGTGACATTGATCTCTTCTCCGCCCGAAAATCCCCCAAAATCGCAACTGCTCAAAACGAGCATTGAGACGATCAGGAGACTTAGTACGATCTTTTTCATGGTTATTTCCTTTTGTTTATTTTCCATTTTGATTACAACACTTCATGTGTTCGGTGTCGTCTGTTTATTAGACACCCTCAATGTGAAAAAAGTTAATGAGAGTTAACAAAATAATTTCAGGAATATTATTAACCAGTAAGCAGCCTGCTTGCCAGGCGTAGTACCGGTGAATATCGGGACGAAGACTGGTCCACTATATCCGCCAGTTGGCGGAGTAGGTGGATAAGAAGTAAGAAAAAAATCAAGTAAAACTATCCGACTTATAGGGATAAAGCCAGAAGTTGAAGCACCCAATGCAGTAGCATTATTATTTATTTTTTGCAGTAAATCGTAAAAATTATATCTTCTCGTTACTCGTTATTAACAAAAAATCCCTCTCCTGAAAAAACAAGAAAGGGACTTTATCTAAATCATCATTTAAGAAATGTATTATTCCGGATTTGCGCTCTTTAGGTATCTGTATAAATAACTGTCGGTGGAAAGAATAACACTGGTTTCGGTATCCAGGATCTGTTGATAGGTCTTCATAGTTTTCATGAAAGCGTAAAAATCGCGGGATGCCACGCTTTGATTATAAGCATTGTTATATATCGCGGCGGCTTCTGCATCCGCTTTACCCATGATCTCCTGAGCTGTCCGTTTTGCTTCCGATTGGATCCGTTTAAGTTCGCGCTCTTTTTCACCGCTGATCCGGGAAGCTTCTCCCTGGCCTTCAGAACGGTACTTATCAGCAATACGTTTCCGTTCAGTGATCATGCGTTCAAATACGGTGGATTGAACCTCTTTAACGTAATTAAGGCGTTTGATCTTAAAATCCAATATTTCAATACCAAGATCTTCCATTCGCGTCGAGGAGGCATCCTGAATCTCACTGGCAATTTTTTCCCGTCCGTAAATAATATCCCGCAGAGATTCGGTATTTTGATCAGGTATGGATTGATCTTTCTGTGGTTTGCGGTTCGTGGTGCGGACAAGTTCAATCAAATCGTGCTTTGCAATAGATGTCCGGGTTTCCCCGTCGATAATATCATCTAAGCGTGACATTGCGCCGCGTTCATCGCGTAGCCGTTTGTAGAACAACAGGGGATCGGTAATATGCCAGCGGGCGTAAGTATCAACCCAGATAAAGCGTTTATCTTTTGTCGTTACCTGATTGGAATCACCGCGCCACTCCAGAAAACGTTTATCGAAAGCATGCACTATTTCCAGGAAAGGCACTTTAAAGTGCAAACCCGGGTCTATAATGGTGCGGACAGGTTTTCCGAAACGGGTGATAATAGCTTGTTCTGTTTCATCGATAATAAACAGACCGAGGCTTCCGACAATAAGGATAAGCAAGGCTATAAATGCAACAATAAGTATTTTTTTATTTTTCATGATAATCTCCTTATTTATCCAGGTTTAAAAGTGGTAATACGCCACTGCTTTGTTCGTCAATGATAAATTTCTTTTTCATCTTAGGCATTACCTGATTCATTGTTTCAAGATAAATACGCTGCCGTGTAATATCGGGTGCTTTCTCGTATTCTTCAAAGACAGCGATAAAGCGTGCGACATCTCCTTTTGCGCCATTTACACGTTCAGAAGCGTATCCTTCAGCTTTTTGGATAGTTTGAAGCGCCTCACCTTTGGCCTTGGGAATAATCCGGTTATAGTCCGCACGCGCCTGATTTATAAGCTTTTCTTTATCTTGTTGTGCCTGGTTTACCTCATTAAAAGATGCTTTGACCGCATCGGGCGGATTTACATTCTGCAGTACGATCTGCTTAATACGAATACCGTTTTCGTACTCGTCGCATAACTTCTGCAATTTGATTTCCGCCGTTTGGGTTATTTCCTGCCGACCGACCGTCAGAACTTCATTGAATGCCCGGTCACCGACCACTTCTCGCATAACAGCTTCATTCATATCCCGCAGGGTCAAGCGGGAATTCCGGACCTTAAACAGGTATTTGTAAGGGTCTCCAATCCGGTACTGGACAATCCATTCCACGCCTACGACATTCAGATCGCCGGTCAGCATGATGGATTCACTGTTGTAATTTCGGGAATATTGACTCGTTACACCGGCTCTGAGGGTGCGGAAACCGAATTCTTCCTTGAGCTGACGCTCTACGGCAACCTGATAGACCTTATCAATAAACGGGACCTTGATATGCAGTCCCGGTGTGGTCGTTTTGGCATATTTGCCAAACCGTAAAATAACGCCGACATTTTCTGCCTGAACCATATAGAATCCGTTCATAAGCAATAAAAGTACAAGAAAAACAATAAACCCCTTAATGAATTTTCCGGCATTAAGTTTAATGTTTTTTGTGATTTCTTCTGTGCTTGTCATAATGTCCTCCATTTTAAATTATTAATTTAATGTAAAAAAATATTTATCAATATGATATATATTTCGTAATTTTATCCATTGCTGCAAGAATAATTATAACATCGGGGAATCAGTGAGCCACCATAACCTTAAACGCGCATTAAATTGTGATAAATCGATTTTTATTCAGGCTTGTGCCGGTGCCGGAAAAACCTTCGCATTGGCTAAACGTTACGGAGCAATTTTAAATCACTTTGCCGAAGAAGCTGCTGCCGGAAAATCAGCGGAAGAGATCGATCCGCGCCGGATCCTGGTCATTACATTTACGAAAAAAGCAGCCGGAGAAATGGCAACCCGTATTTATCAAGATGTTTCCCGACTGCTTTCCGGAGAGGAAATCCCGGAAATGGCCGAGCAAGGTATTAATTTTTGTCCCACTCTGCGACACAGTGATGTACCCGCTGTACAAACATTTACGGCGAATCTGAAAGATACATTTTCTCAGCACGCGATCTCGACCATCGACAGTTTTTGCAGCGGTATTCTCCGGGAATTCGCACACCGTATTGATCTGGATCCGCAGTTTTCCGGCATGGATGATGCACAATCAAAACAATTACTGGCCCTGCAACTGGATCGCCAGCTTAAAAAATTAGCTGCTAAGCACTCCGAAGTCCTTGATGCTCTGATATCCGATATTTCTATTCGCGACATTCGCAATTCAATAAAAACCATGTACAGACACCGGGAAATATTGAGGGATTATTTTGACTATATCGAAAGCCGTGATAATCGTACGGTTTGGCAGGAATGGCTGCAGCGCTACACCCCGGATTATGATCATGAAAGACTTATTCAAGATTTTGAGACACTCTGGGGAAATGCACAGGAAAATTGTAAGAACCCGGAAGATGCTTTATACCAAATACTGCAAACTATGCATCAACAGTTAAAAACCATCCATACATATACCGATCCGCTTGAATTTCGCGCAGCGTTTTTATCTGAGATTATCCGGCCGAGTGCTTTAATTAAAAAAAATGACGGTACATTTAAAGCAAATTGTCCCGGAAATAAAGGAAACTGGAAAGACAAGAAAGAAGAGGCGCAGAGCTGGTTTGACCAACTGCGGACTATTGTAAACGTTCAGGCATTGAATGCAACGCCGGGAGCGGAAGACAAAAAAATCATTCCGTTGCTGCGTTCGCTGATCACCTTGTACCGTGAATTTGATCTGTATTATTCGGAAATCAAGAAGAAACAGAATGTTCTCGATTTCTCGGACATCATTTTATACACACGGCAACTGCTTGACGATTTCCCGGATATACGCAGGCAGATCGCTCGTCGCTACCGGCATGTGATGGTGGATGAATTTCAGGATACCAATCTGTTGCGTTGGAACATTATCAAATCTATATTTCAATCCGCAGATTGCGCAGCAGATAATATAGATAATACAGAAAAAATAAAGCTATTTATCGTGGGAGATCGCAAACAATCAATCTACCGTTTCAATAACGCGGATGTGACTGTCATGAATGATGCTGAAACGCTGATCCGCGAGCAGGGTGGAGATATTCTGGATTTCAATGACAATTACCGGTCAACCCCTGAATTTGTAGAGAAGGGAATCAATACCCTGTTCGGTATTCGCAAAATTATGCCCGGCAAAGAAGATGAACGGGAAGATTACGAAGCCTATTTTGAGCCAACGGCGGTAGCAAAGGAAAAAACGGTATTACTCAAACCCGCTATTGATGCCCACTGGTGTTTTTCTACGTCAAATAAGGATATATATCTACCGGCACAGCATGCCGCATATACAGTTAAAAATATTTTAACTGAGCTGCAAACTGCCAAACTCTATCCTTCTGCGGACAAACCGCTGATCGGGGTTTTGTTGAGAAAATTTACCCATATTGGAGATTATTTACAGGCATTCCGCATGCTGGATATTCCGGTAAGTATTATCGGCGGGCGCGGATTTTATCAGACAGAAGTCTGCCGGGACGTACATCATTTTTTATCCGTTCTCGATAATCCCTGCAATGACCATGCGCTGACCGGACTTTTGCGAAGTCCATTTATCGCGCTTTCAGATCCGGAGATACATTTATTGGCCGGACGTGAAAGAGGTATATCTCTGTTTGAAGCCATGACGAATCATCCGGAATTGCGGAACACCCGGGAATGCATCCAATCCTGGATTGAAAAAAGCAGCATAATGCCATTGCATGAATTGTTGGTTGAGATCATGGATAACGATGACCGGGAATTAGGATATATTAGTGAATTAACACCTCACCAGCGGCTGGCAAATATGGATAAAGCGATCAATATCATACGTGGCATGGTACTGGCAGGAAATAGCCTCCGGATCATTCGCGAGTATTTCAGTTATCATATTGCCAATAATACTGACGAATCACAGGCACCTTACCCGGAGCAAGCGCGGGTCCGCATTTCTACAGTGCATAAAGCAAAAGGACTCGAATTTCCGGTAGTAGTTTTGCCGGAAATGAATCAACGGGGTTCTTCCAATAAAGACACCCTTCGTTACGGACATTCACAGGGACATCTTGAAATGTCACTCTCACTTCACAACCAGGAAAAACCGGGATTGTTGCACAACTTAAAAGATATTGTCAACAACGAAGAACATGCTGAAGATACCCGGATATTTTATGTTGCGGTAACACGCGCAATCCATAAAGTTTATTTTCTCGGTGAAGGCAATAAGCCTGAAGCAAATACTTGGTGGAGCCGCTATGTTGTTCCTTTTTATGATCTGGATCCGGAAAAACCGGACACATGGCCCCGGGATATTATTTATCAGCATAACGCGGTGGATGTATTGCCGGATAAAGCTCATGAAGCTGTAAAAAATTCGGACTGGATTGAAGCAGAGCAACATACCGAACCGGGAAGCTACCGCTATTGTACTCCACATGATCTGATGCAGGGAAATGCAACAGTATTCAGGCAAGGCGGCCGGGGTTCAATCGGACTTGCCGTGGGAAGCTGTTACCATATATGCATGGAACGCGGATGGTTTGATATTGCAACACAACGGGAAGCTTTAAGTGCCGTGATCACATCAAATTTTCCTGAAGTTTCTGTTCAGGACGTTCTGGCAGATTGTCAAGCCTTACTGGAAAAAACGCGGCAACATCACTTATACACCATTCTTTCCAATCCGGATATTGAACAATATCATGAACTTTCATTAAGCGGGTGGCTACGGCATAACAAAGAGATTCTGCATGTAAACGGCGTGATTGACCTCCTGTATTGTCATAAGGGGCAATGGGTGGTTGTTGATTTTAAGACCGATACAAGTACGGAACAGCTGGACACCTACCAGCGACAGATCCAAAGTTATCTTTGGATGGTAAAACAGGTTTACGGTATTAATGCCGCCGGGAAACTATATTTTGCAGCTTTAGATGAATGCATTGATATTGCGTGGGATGAGCGCTATTTTGATACGGTTTTGGATGGACGCGGATATCGCCCCATACTACCGGAAGCGCAGGTGAATGTAGAATCACTGCTACCGCTTTTGAACGCCAAAAAACATGTTTTATTTTGTGCCAGCACCTATCATGCCGGTCAGGTATTTCTTGGCTTAGTATACAAGGGTTTAATGCGACCGTCGATCACGATCACCACCTTAAGCAAATGGATTCACCGCAGCCAAATTCGCACCTTATCTGATGATCGGTTGCGTTTAATGGTGCAACAAGAGAGCAAATCTGCAAACCGTGGATACAGTGACTTTCTGGCGCAGGCACTGCGTGATACGGAATTGAAAAAAGGAACTCTGCTTTCCGAATTTTTTCCCTTGCAGCAACGCATTAACTTGTTACGGAAAACGGCTGGATACCAATCCTACGCGGAAGTATATCAGGATCCTGAACTGGGATTTTTTCCGGCTGATACTGTTATAGGATTTATTGATCTGCCTCCGCTGACACCCCTGCAGGAAGATTTAAAAGCTATCATGGAAAAAAATACTAAAAGTTTTTCCTGTTCTCTTGTTCTAAAAACAGAACAAGCGAAAATTGTTCAATTTATTCAAGCCTTTTCTCCCCGGGAAGAGGTGCTTGCTGTCGCAGATCATATTTTATCATCCGGATTGCCGAAAGAAGACATCTTAATCGCTGTTTCCAGTATGACAAAATACGCGCCCCATATTAAGCGAATATTTCCTCCGTTGGGGTTACATGCCCGTTTTACAGATACCCGCCTACTAATGGAATTTCCGCTGACTGCTCTTTTACTGGATTTCCTGCGAATATGCAGTTTGCGCCGCCGTGAATGGACAGATATTGCGCCTCTGCTGCTACATCCGCTGTGCCGGCCAAGTGCTGACTTGCAGGCTTACGATAGTAAAGTGCGTCGCCATCCGGAAAAGGACATGCCATTACCTGAAGCGGCAAAGTATTTTAAAGAACGCTTTCCACAGCCTGCAGCGGACACTCTGCCTGCTATGTTGAATGATTTTATTGATTACATGGATTTGGCTACCTCCGGTAACGAACATAGTGCCGCGGTTATCCGGTTTGTACGCGAAACTCTTGACACGGTGATAAGCGATATGAAAGTCATAGGCGTTCCCTTAAATATGGTGGATGTCTATCAGGAAAGCAAAATCCGTATTCAACGCGGGAGCATCAACCGCAGCTACCAAGCTGACGGTATTCCGGTGGTTGGATTTTTAGACAGTTTAGGACTAACGCCCAAACGGCTGATCGTTATGGGCATGATAGAAGGTGATATTCCGCGCAAGGAACAGAAAAACCCCTATTTATTATCCAACGATAATTACTCGTTACATCTGAATCAGCATTTTATGCGGTATTGGCGCACACTGGGGGATAGGGCTGTTTTTTCTGTTTCTGTTCGTGGAGAAGATGGAAAAGAACAGCAAATATCGACCTTTTTAGAGGGGATTCCCCGAAAGACGATAGATTGTAAAACATTATTTAGCCGCAGAGATACCTTGTTGTGTTATGAGAATCACACATTAAACGCGGATTTTCCGCTAGCTCAGCGACACAACGAAATTCTTAGCGGGAAACCCGGCATTTATTCCGGTCAGGCAGGTGAAATACGAAAACATATACAGACTTCCGTATCAGCAGTGGATATGTTACTTGCTTGCCCGATGCGTTATTATTACGAGCATGTATTGCATATTCAACCAATGGATGAAGACGAACAGGGTTATTGGAATAAAGCCATCGGATCGATCATCCATAAGGTGCTGGAAAATTTCGGTCGCCGAAAAGGATTTACACTACCGCAAAACGATGCGGTGTCATTACTACAGGACAGCATTAAGAAAATTTTTACTGAAAAGCAATTGGATATGGCGGACCCCTTTATCCGTGACCGCTTCCGGTATTATATCTTAAACTTAGAAAAAGGCTCTGATCAGAATTGTCTCGTACAGCTTTTGGAATGGAATGCGAAGAAATTTGCAGATTACAAGGCCAACGCTTTTGAATACCGTTTCGGAATGGGACAGGAAACCGGCCTGAAAAGAAAATTCGGGGACATTGAGATAGAAATTCGGGGAATTATCGACAAGATCATGATCAATGAAGACAAAAAAGAAGTGATAGCCTCCGATTATAAAACCGGTTCTATAAATCGTCCGGCTTTTCGGAAATATCTCTCGGCACAGCTATATTTGTATACCTTAAAATGCATGAAACTCTATCCGGACTATACTGCATCAGCCACATATGAACAAATAAAAAATCCTGAAAAAGGAAATCACGGGGTTCGCCGGTTTAGTGAAGCAAACGATCATTTTACAGAAGCAACTACGAAATCCGATACGAGTATTAATATTACGATCTTTAATAAACTGCTCTCAAAACTTTTTAACGACATTTCTGACGGAAGGTATTATATTACAGACAGACCATATCGTGATGTCTGCGAGTATTGTCCGCACGAGGGTTTGTGCCGCAAGGCGTCCCGATTGAAAACCGCGCGCAATAATGGCACGGCGGAAATTATCCATGCACAAGGAGGCAAAGATGAATGAATTTTTAAAAAAAGAACTGGAACGGGCATTCAGCGATGAAGAACGAAAAACCATATCGACTGAAGACATTAAAAAATGGTCCCGGAAAACCCGTTTAAAACAACTGTTATTTATTCTTTTTGAAAGTGTTATTCTGCTCGGATTGGGAATGGGAAATATTCTTAATCAACCGGTCAAAACCTTTTCCTTCGCGCTCGGTATTCTCTGTCTCGTGGTCTGGCCATTTCTTGCCATCAATATCCACCGTTACCTTAAAAAGATTGAATTCAAAGATGAAGAATTGGATGAATTGGTGGAGGAGTTGAAGAAGTAGACCCCAAATTTTGACAGGATAAAAGAGTTTGACAGGATCACAGGATTAACTGGATGGGGCTTTGATACGATGGTGTAATCAATGACGTAATAGCCCGGCATGAAATGCCGGGACGGGGATATCTTTTGGATAGGAAGAATTTATTGAAAAGAAGCGCGAAAGCGGAGAAAGAAGATGGCGATA
>JAUXEL010000006.1 GCA_030620575.1 Fidelibacterota bacterium | reverse complement strand
TCTTATAGGATTATTATAACTCCAAAAGGACAAAAAGGATTTTTTTGATATTTCAAATGTAATCTTTTCACTATCAGTCATAATTTTTAAAATATAGGTTATTATTTATAATTTTAATACATCATAATTGTTATTAGTTAATCAATAATTCCAAATTTTGAATGACTTGATCTATGGCTTTGGAAGTGGCTTTTTCGATCATTTGAGCGTGACGAGCTCGCCAATCTAAATTTCTGACTTGATCTGAAAGAATAACACCTTGAATTAAATCAGAAGTCACTTGTACTTCGAACGGGTATCCTTTTATTTTGCTCGTTATCGGACAGCATAAAGCCAGTCCGGTTTTGTCGTTATATCCCCTGTCTGATATAATGATCGCCGGTCGGATTCCCCGCTGCTCGTGACCGGTTTGTGGTGTGAAATTTAACCATACATAATCACCACGTTCAGGAACATAGGTATTTTTTACCATACTTCATTTCCTATGTTCTCACCAAAATCTTCTTCGGAATGAAGATTTTCGGGACTGATCTTTGCCAGCATTTCAACTAAACGAAGCTTCTTACTTTTGGGAATAAGTACAATACCTTCTTTTTTCGGGACAAATTCGACGATTGAACCGTCATTTATGCTATATTTTTTTACAAGATTGGACGGGATGCGTATTCCCAGGCTATTTCCCCATTTTTTTACGACTGTCTCCATATTTTTTCCTCCACAATAGTATATACAATGTTTATACTTTTGTCAAGGCTTAATATTATTCTGTGATGATGAACACAAATCACAAAAAGTTCTAATAACTTAAGTTATTCTATTATAAAATTGGAAAAAATATCATCTAAACATTATTTACCGCTGATATATCAAATTCAATTCCGATAATTCCTGTCCGATCTGCTGGATACCGTTTAGTATTTTTGCCGTTTGATTGGGGCCCGGTTTTTTATGTCCCTGAATGTATTGCGACAATAAGGTCGGATTCATATCAATCTTTTCGGCAAGGAACTTGGCATTCAATACCTTATAATATTGAAAAAACTGGGCAAAATCGATTTCAAATATGATCTGTCTATGTGAAATTGCGATTTTTTCTTTTTCAAAATATAATTGTGCGGCCTCGTAAGCATGATTGATCAATTTGGGCATGGTTTGCGCTGTTGTAAAAATGGGATACGCAATAGCATAAGCTGAGAACCCGATATCCGTTTTTTCTAATATCATTTTAATTTTTCTCATGGTTTTTTTCATCGTATTAAGGTAAATTATTATTTACCTTTTGGTAAGCTTTATTTTGATACATTAATTTATTTTTGCAATAATTCACGCATAAAAATATCATAGCTTTGCAGTCATTCAAAGTTAAAGAAAAATCAATAGAATTAATATGACTGCGAACACAAAAGGGCATCCGTCAGTTAACGGATGCCCCTACACTGATACATTTATGATCTTTACGGGGAGATTGAGATGCACGATCCTGTGTCACTACTTGTTTTTGATCACATCAACGAGCTCATTCGCCCATTCATCAATATGATTCCAATTCTTATTATCGAGTGGCAGATCTTTTGATAAACCAAAAAGGAAATTCACAAATCCGGGCATTTTTTTATCTAATCTTCCTCCAAAAACAGCGATCGTTTTGGGAGCAAGTTGTGATTTAACTCTATTTATATCCTTCTGAATAAAATTATTCCATATTTTCCTGCCATTTCCAAATATGTACGAAACGACAAATATGCCAACACTTTTTTTCTTGATATTTTCATTCGATTCGATAAAGGAATTTAATTCAGGTAGTAATTTCATTGCGTTGATAGGTGATCCGAGAATAATTCCGGCATATTGGTCAGTATTTTCAATATTTTCCAATGAAAGAACATCAACTTTAATTTCATGTTCCATGAATTTGGCGGCGATCTTTTCTGCAATTTCTTGCGTTGTTCCGGTTTTCGAAACATAGCCGATCAAGTATTTATTCATTTTATCTCCTTTGTGGATGAATGATATGGTATAATTACGTCAATATTATAGCATGTAACACAAGATTATGAATTATTTTGTCATTTTCAAATATTATTTTAAGGGGGAGTTGAGTTATTGATCCGCCTACGTCCCGATATACATCGACAAGCTTAAATTGAGCCTCGGCATCACCTTTTTTCGCGGCTTTTTGTATGGGATGAAACCAATTTTGTCCCCAACAATTAACTGCAAATATAAGGACCAAAAACAGATATAAATATTTCTTTGTTTTCATTATATAGTTCCTTTTGGTTAATAGCTCTATCTTTTACTTTTTTACTTAGTAAATATCTCCAAGCTCCTTCCAAATGTATAATTAATTCCTATTGAAATATCGAGAAATTCAAACAGGTTAACCGTAGTCAAGCCAAAACTTTTTTCAACTTCGTATCCCTGTAGTTCCAAATCTTCAATATGCTCATCGAATATTTGTTGTAGTTCATTGCAACTAATGAACGGACAAACAAAGCCCACACCAAAATCAACGCAAAATTTTGATGTTTTGGATATACGCCAGTCAAAACCGCCAAAGATTCCCATACCTTGATGGATTTCCTGATATAGGACTTCAGCAGGCCCCGTTCCTGTCATTTTTTCCATAATATTGAGGATGTAGCCGGTAGTAGAAAAGATAGCGGTTATTTTTGGACGCAAGGGTGTATATCGTTCGTTTAAGTGTACAGAAACCCCGGGTGAAAGATCCCATCTGGATCCAGAGGCCAAAGACGCCCAGCCAAGACCGAGATCAAAACTTAACAAGTCACCACCGGCTGAAAACCTGGCTGCAACAACAGTCCCATAATATCCACGCATACCTAAACCGAGTTCATATACCAGTTTGGTATCCTTTTCAGGCGGAGCATAATATGGAAGGACCGGGCTTTGAGACTCAGACGGGTATTGCTGAGCTTCAGCTTTTGTTGGAAAAAGAAACACAATTCCAACGATAAAGATTAATAGTTTAGCATTCATGTTTACCTCCTTTTGAGGCTTTGTTTTTGCTCATTTCCCCTGCCCTATTTGGGCAAAGACATGTTTTTTGCTTCGCAAATTCTTCACCACCGTATAATGTATTTTTCATTATTGCCCAATGGTGTATAACATTTATTTTTACGTATTATTGTGTATAATCTCCCAAAACCAGAATATTTACACAATATGACATATCTTCTTACTGCAGTTACAGTTGAATTGTAATATTTCCTAATATCCCGTTTCATAAGATTTCTTAAAAATATGACGTATATCGTAATGTTATTACATTATTTTGTCATTTTCAAATATTATTTGTTGGAAAGCCGATAGGTTGAGAAGAAAAAGAGACGCACGGCAGTGCATCTGTACGGACCTGCCCTGTGAAGTCCCGATGCCTATTGGGGCAAAACAGGGTTTTTGACATATTTTTCCAACCATTGGTCTTGTTCCCACAGAAGATGAAAAATGCTTTCTTTTGCTCTGTATCCGTGGCTTTCTTTCGGGAACATAACCAGTCTAACCGGTGCTCCCAATCCTTTCAAGGCGTTAAAATATCGCTGGCTTTGCAAAGGGTAGGTTCCGGAATTATTGTCTGCTTCACCGTGTACAAGAAGCAAGGGGGTTTTCATCTTATCAGCATGCATAAAAGGCGACATGGTGTAATACACTTCGGGGGCTTCCCAATACGTGCGTTCTTCGCTTTGAAAACCAAAGGGTGTCAGCGTCCTGTTGTAGGCGCCGCTTCTCGCAATTCCCGCGGCAAAAAGGTCGGAATGTGTCAGCAAGTTAGCAACCATGAACGCTCCGTAACTATGTCCGCCGACGGCCACTCTGTTTCTGTCGATATAGCCTGATTTATCTACGGCATCAATAGCTGCCTTTGCATTCGCGATCAACTGGCTTCTGAAAGTTTCGTTTGGTTCCGCTTCACCTTCACCCACGATAGGAAAAGCGGCATCATCCAATATTACGTAGCCTCTGTTCACCCAGTGGATCGGTGATGCCCAATGCGGGTAGGTGAACTCATTCGGATTTTGTGTATTCTGTGAAGCAGAGGATTTATCCTTGTACTCCCGGGGATATGCCCACAGTATCATCGGAAGTTTTTCCTTCTTGTTCATATCATATTCCGCGGGCAAATACAGCGTGCCTGATAGTTCCAAACCGTCTTCACGCTGGTAGGTGATCACTTCTTTATGCACATTTTGAATGCTTTTGAAGGGATTTTCGAAAAAAGTAAGTTGTTTCAGTTCTTTATTCTCTAAATTTCTGAAGTAATAATTCGGGTATTCATTTTTAGATTCAATTCTTGCCAGCAGTTGGTTTTTTTCCGGATCATATTCATAAATATTTTCCAATTTGTCGGAATAATCAGATTGATAGATACGTTCCTTTTCTTGCGTCTTCAGATTCATCTTATCAATGAAGGGGAACTGTCCCTTTTTGGAAAATCCTTCACCGATCAGAAAAGCATCATTTCCTTCAAGGGTTAATACATAGCGGCCCATGTCATTTCTTTTTCTAACAAAATCCCCGGGATCGCTGTAGTGGTCCTGATAGTTTCGGTCCGAGATGATCAGGGGTTTTTCCAAAACAGTGGATGGGTCAAAAACATAGGTTTTGATATTTCTGCTGTTCCACCAATAATCATAAGCGATCGCAATGTTATCATTACCCCAGAGAATGCCTGAAAAACGGTTGATGGTCCTCAGGATACTTTTAGAATTACCGTTAAAAGGAGCCTCAATCTGAAAAACCTCATCACGATACTCCACCTTATTTGCCGGATCGCCGTCATCGCGTGCTTTAACATATATTAGTGTTGCCGCTTTGTCACTACGCCAGCTTATATTTCTTCTTCCTGTTCTAACGGCCATAAAACCTTTGGGGAGATCCTCAATTAAGGGCACGATCAAGACGGTTTCTACTTTTTTTGCATCCTTGCTATAGATCGTGGTCTTTGACGGAAAGCGATCATAGGGGACCAAATAAGAAAATGGTTTTTCAAGGGTATTTACCATCACATAATTGCCATCGGGCGAAAAGCTGATATTGCCATACATCGCGGTAGTAAGCCATTTTTCTTTGCTGCCCTTAAGCGATACCCTGTAGATCTCGGAGGATGCCAGTTGTTCAAAGTTGTGTTCGTCCGTTTTACTTTTCAAGAGATCCTGATAGGTCGGATTTTGTGCTTTTTTGCCGTCACTGACTGAAATGGTGGGACCTGTGGGAATCACTTTATTGTTATCAATTATCTCTTTTTTTCCAGGAGGAACCAATTTTACCAATAATGACCGACTGTCTTCGAACCAGTTGGCCACATCTCCCATGTTGGCATTGACATTGGCTTCTGTCAGCTTTGTAAGCACGGCCTTTTGCAGGTCTAATACCCATAATTCAACGCCATCCCGACTTGTATGGGTCAGCGCTAATTTTTTCTGATCGGGCGACCAGGTAAAATTGGCAAAACGCGGATTTTCCGGCAGGCCTGTTACCTGTTTTATCGAAGCATTTTTTTTCTTTATATTTTTTATTTTAAGATCGTTGTAATAGGTCGTTCTACTGCCAATATTGGTCTTTGGGTTAATTCGCAACCCGCCTAAACGAAGTTCCTTTTCCGATAGCTCCGCAATGGTTTTATAGTTATCCCGGTAACGTAAAACCATATGCTCTTTATTGTCATCTATCAGAACAGAGGGAGCGCGCTGTACATCTACAAGATCCAAAATTCCCTGAGGCGGTTTTTGATATCCCGGATTTTCTTGCGCGTTTGCCGTTATAAAGAATAAAATCAATACTAAATAAATTAATCGTTTCATGTTTTGGTCCCTTTTTATTTGCAGGTAAGTAAGTACGTTTCAATATTATTACATTATTGTGCTATTTTCAAATAATATTTAATATTAGGGAGTTGAGTTGTTGAGAGGTCGATCCGTCTACGTCCGCCTTCCCCGAATTAATCGGGGCCGGACAAGGAGGTCGATGAGGCGAGAAGATGAGGAAAAGATCCTGAATTAAATTCAGGATGACAATATGGGTGGAAAGAGAGACGCAACATGTTGCGTCTGTGCGGATTATTAAATTCTCCATTTCAATGGATTGTAGTGGATATATTCACGTTTGTTATATAATTCATCATCATCGCGGATGATGCAATCATAATAATTGCGTTGCCATATTTTTTTATTAAATGGTTGCCAATTTAAATTTTTTACTGCGCGAATATATTCATTGGTTGTCATGGTCGGGGCGAACCTGTGTGTTCGCCCGATTGGGGTTGTTTGCCCAATTGGGGCTGTGATAGAATGTTTGTCGTTTATAAAAACCGGGGCAGACACATAGGTCTGTCCCTACAATGTGTTTACCCTGTTTGGGTATGTTTATTATTTCGGGTACCCACAAGGGGCACCCCTACGATATTTATAATGCCGTGAATATGATTGGGCATTACAATAAAACCCGGTAATTCAATATGGGTAAATCGGTCGGATAAATAATACCATTGTTTTTTCACCATTTCTCCCGCATTATTTAATGTTATTTTTCCATCAACAATGCTGCCAAATAAATATTGTTTATTGTGTGTACGAAAATTGGACAGACACACAGGTCTGCCCTTACAATTGATGATATGGGTGGACACGAAAAGATAAAATTTTGGTCGTTTAATTACAAGGATGGGTGTGGAATTGTGATAGGGATCACAATTATAATGGACAATTGACCCGTCTTCCCCGAATTAATCGGGGCCGGACAAGCAATTGAGAATGGACAATTAAAGAAAAAAGAAAAGAAAGAGAGAAGAATAAGAACGCAGGAAAATGAGAGCGTGAGAAAGTGCAAAAAAATAAAATTCCATTTTCTTTTCCTCTTTCTCGCTCTTCTTTCATCCGCTCTTAGGCTCTGTATTATCAGAATATACACCCCGAGGAACAGGTGGTGCCTGTTCCCTACAATTACATTATTTTCACAAATTTTAATTATTCCATGCACATGATTTGGTTTTATTATTGCTTACTTCTTTGCTTCCCTGCTTCTTAGCCTTATCCTGTTAATCATGTTATCTTGTCTAAAAGCTATCCTGTAAATCCCGTGATCCTGTCGAAATAAATTATCTTGTCCGATATTGATTAATTATATTTTTAAATATTTCTTGCATATTTGTGGGTATTTGTGCATATTTGTGGGTAATTATGGGTAATTATATCCGTATTACCTTTAAAAGGGTTAGGTAGAGTGGGTCATTCAGATTTTACAGGTGAATTCAATTACTCGATCGATTCGAAGAATCGTGTCAATATTCCGTCACGGTATCGAAAAACGATGAACGAGGAAAATGTCTGTGAAGTCGTTATTTCAAAAGGTTTTGATTCCAATCACATTGATGTCTATCCGCTGCCCAAGTGGATAGTGCTGCGTGATAAGATTACTGCCTCGATGCAACTCGTTAACCGGGTACATCGCAATTTCATCCGTCAGTTTACCCAGAACGCATCACATTGCACGCTTGACAGCCAGGGCCGTATTATGCTGACCCCAAAGCTCATGGAGATGGCCGGCATCAAGACCAACGGCAATGCAGTCATTATCGGAATGATCGATTTTATGGAGATCTGGGATCCTGAAGAATTAAAAAAACACGAAGAAAACACCCCACTTACAGACAGCGATTTTGAGAAATTAGAGCAATTGCCATTAATCTAGGGAGATTATGTCAACCTCGTACCACCATACCCCGGTGTTGCTACGTGAGGCTGTAGAACAGCTCGTTACATCCCCGACGGGGATATATATTGATGCAACTTGCGGGTTGGGTGGTCATGCCGAAAAGATCCTTGAGCAACTGAAGCCGAAAGGACATTTGTATTGTTTCGATCTGGATCCGGAGGCACTTGCCTATGCTGAAAAGCGATTAGCACGTTTTAAAAACGTGGCGTTTATACAAAATAATTTTGACAAGTTGAAAGTTGAATTATTCCACGCGAAAGTGGCACATATGGATGGTATTCTTTATGATCTGGGAGTTTCTTCCATGGAAATCGATACGCCCGAACGCGGATTCAGCTTTATGAAGGACGGTCCTCTCGATATGCGTATGGGCAAAACAGACATGAGCGCAGAAGATGTAATTAATACCTATTCACGGCAAGCATTGACCGATATATTCAGAAATTACGGCGAAGAACGCTTTTCCGGTCGCATTGCCAACCGGATAGTGGAAACCCGCCCCTATCACAGCACCACCGCTTTACGCGACTGTATCCGCAGCGTTGTTCACGGTCCCTATATCAACAAAACTCTGGCACGTATATTTCAATCCTTGCGTATCGAGGTTAACGACGAATTGAACGCTCTGAAAAAGAGTCTGAAATTTGCAATCGATATATTGCGCCCCGGCGGCCGGATCGTGGTAATCTCTTATCACTCTCTTGAAGACCGGATCGTTAAACAGATATTTCAGGACGCGGTGACGGATTGTATTTGTCCACCCCGGGATCCGGTATGTACTTGTGGTCACAAAGCCGTCGCAAAAAAGATAACACGGAAACCCATTATACCTTCTGCTGATGAAATAAACAAAAACCCTCGCAGCCGCTCTGCGAAATGCCGCGTGATAGAGAAATTATGAAACGATCAATAATACATAGTCATAAAAGCACCGGCATTATCCGATGGCTTGATAAGCCTATTTTCTTTTCCGTCCTGATATTTCTTATCATCGTCGCAAACCTCGTTGCTTATATGTATGTCCGGAACGGACTTAATTCCATCAGCACAAGAAATTTAGCCTTGCGGAATGAATGTTTAAAAAAACAGCAAGAGAACATCTACCTGAAAAATGAAGTCATTGATCTTTCAAAGCCGGGACATATTCAATCCATTGCCCGGGAGCAGCTCGGGATGGTAAACTCCATACCGCAGGCGGAAGCTATTATTGTAAGGAAACGGGAACAATGATTAACGATCAAAAAACATCAGAGAATTCTTATTCGCTGCGTGTAGTTGGTGTTACTATCATTATCCTGCTGGTTACAGTGGTCATTGTCGTCCGTCTCGCAGGTATTCAGCTCTTTGATTCCGAAGACTTGCGAGGCTATGCAGATAATCAGGGTATGCGATCTGAAGATATTCTGCCCGAGCGTGGATGGATCCTTGACCGCAACGACAATATCCTGGCAAACAATATTATTGAATATTCCATCGGCGCGCGCTATATTGATCTGCTCGAACCTGAAAATACTTTTAAATCCCTGGCGAAGGCGTTTGATAAAACTCCCGATTATTACCGCAATCAATTCAAGAAGCAAAACAGTTATTATATTCTTGAAACACAGGTGCGCCCGGAAATTATCGGACAACTGCGGAGCGATAAAGGCTGTCACGGTCTCAAATACGACAAAAAAATGAGCCGGCTATACCCTTACCGGGATGGCGCGGGTCAGGTGCTTGGATTTCTGTGGGACGACGGTTCCGGACAAGCCGGAATTGAAAAATATTATGACAGCGTGCTGCGCGGACAAAAAGGTCGTCAGACTATCCAGCGTGACAAACGGGGAAATGTCATTACCTGCGAAAGCGCAAATACCAAGCCGGCGATACGCGGCGGGAATGTCAGACTTACCCTTGATATTGAATACCAGGTCATTTTAGAGGAAGAGCTGGAAAATGCCGTTAAAAAAAGTAAAGGAAAAAGCGGTATCGGGGTTATTATGGACCCGCAAACCGGCGAGATCCTCGCCATAGCGAATTATCCGACCTTTGATCCGAACCGGATCCGCAATTCCAGTCCGGAAATTCGGCGCAACCGTGTTATTTCCGATCAGTTTGAACCTGGATCGATCTTTAAATTTATTCCGGTAGTGACTGCCTTTGAAAATAATATTTTTTCTGCTACCAGCCGTATTTTCTGCGAAAACGGCGAATGGCGTGTAAAAGATCGTGTTATTCACGATACCAAGCCGCACGAATGGCTGACCGTTGAGGAAATTATCACCCTGTCTTCAAATATCGGCGCGGGAAAAATCGCTTACCAGGTCGGTGATCGCGCGATCTATGATATGGCCCGCAAATTCGGCTTCGGTGAACCTACCGCAGTCGGTCTTTGGGGAGAAACGGGCGGCAATCTCAAAACCCCGGATAAATGGAGCAGCGTCGGTTATTCACAGATAGCGATGGGACACGGATTGACCGTCACTCTGATGCAGATGGCAAGCGCGTACGCAACGATCGCCAACGGCGGAACATTGCTAAAACCTTATATTGTATCAGAAACGTATAATTCTAAAAATAAATTAATCAATCGATATAATGTCAGTCCGGTCCGCAGAGTACTAAGCGAAGAAACCGCAGCCAGCATGCAATGTATTTTAGAAGAAGTGGTCACAAGCGGAACCGGGGAACGCGCCTATATCGACGGCTATCATATTGCGGGTAAAACCGGGACAGCCCAAAAGGTCATTGACGGCAAATATTCAAACTTGAAATACCATGCTTCTTTTCTTGCTTTTTTCCCCGCGAGCAACCCGGTACTGGTTTGCGGCATTATGATCGATGAACCGGCTATGGGAATGCATCATGGCAGTATTGCAGCGGCACCTGCTGTGAAAAATGTATTTACCCGTATGATCAACACCCCGAATTTTCATACGATCTATAAAGCACTGCCAAAACCGGAAGCAGAACCGATCGCCGATAGCGGCAAATCCTCATCGCATCTTTTGCTCTCTATGCTGCACGCACAAAAAAAACCTGTTTATCCCATCGAAAAAGATAAAACACCTGAACCGGACATGCCTTCCTCTCCGATGATACTAGAAGATTACGATATTATTATGCCCAATGTGCTTGGTATTCATATTCTGAATGCCGAACAGAAATTAGAAGCCATTGGTTTGAAAGTAGAACGCAATATCGATCGCGGCAAGGTAAGTCATCAATATCCCGCTGCGGGCACCTATCTGAAAGAAAACGCGTCCTGCCGGCTGGAGGTACATCCATGATGCAGTTACTATCATTATTACAAGAATTACAGGTTCCCTTCCGCTATGAAGGCGGAGATATTGCTATTCATCATATAGAATATGATTCGCGACAGGTAAAACCTGGCACCCTCTTTGTTGCCATCAAAGGCTTCGAGACAGATGGACATACTTATATTTCCGACGCGGTAGAACGCGGCGCTGTTGCCTGCATTGTCGAACACGCAGTGGATTGCGATTGTCCGCAAATTATTGTGCCGGACACCCGTACCGTACTCGCAGAATTGAGCTTTGCCTTTTATAATATTCCGACCTATCCCCTGTTCGCTGTTACCGGAACCAACGGTAAAACGACCATTACGCACCTGCTGTATCAATTAGCGGAATCCGCGGGAATGCGCCCGGCGCTTATTGGCACTCTGGGAATAAAAACACAAAATTCTGCAAGTGAGGGAGAACGTACTACACCCGAAAGCAGAGATCTTGCGGCTCTTTTACAAAATTTTACACAGGAAAATATCGACGCCGCGTTTATGGAAGTTTCTTCTCATGCTCTTGTTCTCAAACGGGTACATTCTTTACAGTTCGACGCTGCCATATTTACCAATCTCACTCAGGATCATCTGGATTTTCATCCGGATATGGAAGCCTATTTTCGGAGCAAAACACTTTTATTTAAACAGCTGAAACCGGGAGCGTACAGTATTATAAATATTGATGATCCCTACGGAAAACGCCTGAATGACATGGTTGAAATACCCAAAATGACATATTCCGTTCAGGACAGTTCCGCGGATGTATATTTCAGTGAATTATCAATTTCTGTTCAGGGCATTAAAGGAATATTGAACACCCCCGGCGGTGCTATCCCGATCCGCACACCTCTTTTAGGGCGTTTTAACGCCGAAAATATTGCCGGAACTGTAGCAGCATGGCTGAGTGTGTATCCTGAAATTCCTCAATCATTAAATAATATCCTTTTCCGGCCGATACCGGGACGGATGGAAATGATCCATACCGCACGCGGCACGGCTGTGATCGATTACGCGCACACTCCCGACGCGATGGAAAAAGCCTTGAAAGCGGCTTCTCAACTGGAGAACAAAAAACGTATCATCACTGTATTTGGCTGCGGCGGGGACCGCGACCGGGAAAAACGTCCGCTGATGGGAGAAATTGCGATCCGTTATTCCGATGAGGTCATATTAACCAATGATAATCCCCGAAACGAACCGGTCCGGCAGATCGTGGATGATATTCTGCGCGGTATGGGCAATACCCGGCATGTCAAAATCTGTTTAAACCGTGAAACAGCGCTAACGCAGGCATATAATTTATCAATGCCGGATGATCTGCTGATGATCATGGGCAAAGGTGCTGAAACTTATATGGAAATAAAAGGGGAAAAAATTCCCTTTAATGATAAAGAAATAATTTTAACGCTGGAGACAAACAAATAACCCTCTACCAACCCCGATGCGGAGAACCCTTTTTCCGTATCGGGGTATCCTAAAAATTATGAAGACAGACATATTACATCGCGGACCATTTACTTTACGGAACATCGATATTTCTTCCTTCAACGGCGTCAGTATCGATTCCCGGCATATCCCGCAGGGACATATTTTCTGCGCGTTGAAAGGCGAACATTCGGATGGTCACCTTTATGTGTTCACCGCCCTGAAAAATGGCGCAAAAGCAGCGCTGGTAAGTCGTGAGTATGCTTTAACAGCTCCCCCGGAAGAACCGCTTATTATAGTGGATGAGACCTATAAGGGATTGCGTGATATGGCAGCATTATATGCGGGAACTTTCAGCATGCCGGTTATCGCGATTACCGGCAGTGCCGGAAAAACCTCCACGCGCCGACTTTTATCACATGTGCTGCGTCCGTATATGCGGGTTGCCGAAACCCTGAAAAATTATAATAACCATATCGGTTTGCCTTTGTCCATTCTGCAAATGACAGGCGATGAAGATATTGCCATTCTGGAAATGGGCACATCCGGTCCGGGAGAAATTCGTGACTTATGTGAAATCGTTCAACCACATTACGGATTGATCACTATTATAGCGAACGCTCATATAGGCGGATTCGGTTCAATAAAAAATGTACAAAAAGCAAAATACGAATTATTTAATGCTGTGGATCGGGAAGGTACTCTCTTTATCAATCAGGATGACCCGCGAATTGCCGCCTATCCGCAGGATGCACGCAAACGCGTCCTCTACGCTCTCGAAAATACTGCCGATATTACTTTAAAGATCCAATCCGTTGACTCAAGAGGGCGTTATATTCTGTCCGCGGACGGAACATCCATCCATTTACAAAGCATCGGGAAAGGTTCCGCGATGAATGCGACAGCGGTGTATGCTATTGCCCGGACCCTGGGACTGGAAAAAAACGACATTATCGAACAGATTGAGACTTTTCAAGTGACAGCCGGGCGGGGTAAAATTGAACATTGGCATGATATTACTATTATTGACGATACTTATAATGCCAATCCGCTGTCGGTTAAAAATGCCATTGGCGCATTGAAAGCAATGAGATCATCCGGTCGAAAGATCATGGTTTTTGCCGATATGCTGGAAATGGGGGTCGAAGCGCAATCCAGCCATGAAGATATCGCCTGTGCTGTGGCAGATTCCGATATCAGTCATTTGCTGTGTTACGGAAGAGACAGCATTTACACTGTCGATAAAGCGCGGAAATTGGCTGTTCCCTCCGCGCAACATTTTCAAAATAAAAATGAAGTAGCTGAATCATTGCTATCAATTATAAAATCGGGCGATATTGTCTTATTCAAAGGGTCGCGTGGAATGGCCGTTGAAGACATTATTTCTCTCATCAAGGACGTGTAATATGCTATACATGCTATTATATCCGCTAAGAGAACATGTTTCATGGTTGAATATCATGGGCTATATCTCGTTTCGCAGTGCCGCTGCAGCTATTACCGCACTGTTTATCACCTTTTTTATCGGTCCGTATATCATTCGAGCTCTTAGATACTATCACATTGGTGAAACTATCCGCCACGACGGTCCAGCAAGCCATCACACGAAAGCCGGTACGCCGACCATGGGGGGGCTGATAATCCATCTCGCGGTATTTGTACCTACTTTATTGTGGGCAGACCTCAGCAATCGCTATGTTTTGCTGGTCATGTTCGTTACCATTTGGATGGGTGCGATCGGTTTTATTGATGATTATTTAAAAGTTGTAAAAAAAATGAAAAAAGGACTGGTGGCCCGCTACAAACTTGCAGGACAGGTTACTATCGGTTTGATCGTTGCATTGTTCATGTATTTATATCCCAGTGATCCGACTCTGATCACCGCAACTTCCCTGCCTTTTCTGAAAAATGTCATGGTAAATTTTGGTGTTTTCTATGCACCCTTTGTTATTCTTTACATCACCGGATTTTCAAATGCTGTAAATCTGACGGACGGACTTGACGGGTTGGCATCCGGACTGATGGCGCTTTCCGCGATAGCTCTGTTATTTATTTCCTATCTGTCCGGTCGTGTGGACTTTAGTCACTATCTTGGTATTCTGTATCTTCCGACTACCGGTGAGCTGACGGTTTTTCTCGCTGCCATGTTAGGCGGGCTGGTCGGATTCTTATGGTTTAATTCCCGACCGGCTGAAGTCTTTATGGGCGATACCGGATCGCTGGCATACGGCGCCGCACTGGGAGTTGTTGCTATTATATTGAAAAAAGAAATCATATTTCTTCTAATCGGCATGGTCTTCGTTATCGAAGCGCTAAGTGTCGTTTTACAGGTCGGCTGGTTTCGTCACACAAAAAAACGTTTCGGTGAAGGCCGGCGCCTGTTCAAGATGGCGCCCCTGCATCACCATTTCGAGCAATTGGGGTGGCCGGAATCCAAAGTGGTTATTCGCTTCTGGATTATGGGTATTCTTTGCGCACTGATGTCGTTAGCAACATTTAAGATCCAATAAAGGAGTCGTGTATGCGCGTTGTAGATAAAATAGTTACTGTATTAGGTGCCGGAAGAAGCGGCATCTCAGCAGCTATTTTGCTTGCAAAACATGAAGCCCGGGTTCGTATCAGTGAGATGAATAAGGATATGGAAACGCCTGATCTGCTGGCGATTTTTAATGAACACGGCATTGAATATGAATTTGCACATCACAGTGAACAAATTTTTCATTCCGATTTTGTTATTCTCAGTCCGGGCATTCCTACCTCCTCTCCTATTGTTCGTGAACTTAATATCCGTGATATTCCGGTATACTCCGAAATTGAGGTTGCTTCCTGGTTTAGCGAAAGTCCTATTATCGCGGTAACCGGATCCAACGGCAAGACCACAACCACAAGTTTGATCGCCGATATGCTGAACCGCTGCGGTGTAGATGCCGTAGCCTGCGGTAATATCGGTCATTCATTTTCACAAGCAGTGTATACGGCTATTGTTTCCGGCACTCACCCTATGTATGTCACAGAGATTAGCAGTTTTCAATTGGAAACAACAAAGAGTTTCAAACCCAATGTAGCCGTTATCCTTAATATCACCCCGGATCATCTCGACCGTTACGATTCGTTTTTAGATTACGCGCTGACAAAGTGCCGTATCCTGATCAATCAGGAAAAAGAAGATGTCGCGGTATTAAACCGTGATGATGAGGTCATCAATGCCCATGCGGAGACCCGGGCCTATGTCATTCCGGTATCTAAAGAAAAATTGCCGGACTCCATCGCGTATTTTGACGGTGAAAGTTTCTCTTTCAAGCTCGATAAAACCTGGCATCATCTGGAAAAAAAGGATATCAAGCTTTTTGGAATTCATAATGAATATAATATTGCCAGTGCCGCCTCCGCGGTATCTCCGTTTATTAAAGATCATCAAGGTGTTTTTACTTCCCTGCGTGAATTTGAGAGCATGCCGCACCGCATTGAATTTGCCGGTGAAGCAGGTAATATTCGTTTTTATAACGACTCCAAGGGAACGAATACCGATGCGGTAAAAATGGCTATTCAGAGCTTCGACTCCCCCTTGCATCTGATCCTTGGCGGACGGGATAAAGACAGTGATTTCAAAGAGTTAGCTCCCTATTTATCTGATGCGGATAGCATTTATGTTATTGGGGAAGCCAGCGAAAAAATACAACAGCAGCTTGTAGCATTTTCACCTCTGGCTTGCCATGATATGGAGACCGCGGTGATGACTGCATTTGAACGGGCGCACCCCGGGGATGCGATATTGCTCTCACCCGCCTGCACCAGCTTTGATCAGTATTCCGATTATGTGGCGCGGGGTAATCATTTCAAACAGGTCGTTAAAAATATTATGGGATTAGGTAATGAAAGAAAATAAATTAGAATATCCCTTAAGCTTTAAGGTTTTCGCGATCACACTGCTCGTTTTGATCTGCGGCGGCATGCTGATCCTGTTCTCGGCAAGCACCCGTGTTGCTTTTAATATCGACGGAAATGCCAACAGTTTCTTTGAAAGTCACATTAAATACCTTGTCCTTTCTATTTTGTTCTGCTTTGTATTTTATTTCATTGATTATAAAAAACTGAAGCGTTTTACCTGGCTGTTCTTATTTGTTACTGTGGTTCTGCTAAGTATTACACTGATCAAAAAACTCGCTTCCGGAAGCAGCGTCCCGGTTCGCTGGTTTGCTATTGGCGATAAAAATCTTTTTCAGTTGGCCGAGGTGGTGAAATTTACACTCATCATCTATCTCAGCGGATATATCACTAACCATAAGGAAACACTCGGTGAATTCCGCAAAGGATTACTTCCTCCGCTGCTTATTTCTTTTATTCTGATCGCCATGATCGCACTTACTCCGGATTTTTCATCGGCTGCTTCCCTGTTCCTTATTGTTGCCACATTGCTCTTTATTTCGGGCGTATCGTTGTGGCAACTTGGACTTGTAACGGGTGTTATGACGATCATCTCCAGCGCTTATATTTTGATCTCGCCTTACCGCCGGGGACGTATTTTTGCTTTTATGAATCCGGAAGATATTTTAAACGGCAACTACCAGATTCGGCAATCTATGATCAGTCTGTCAGGCGGTCAGTTCTTTGGACGCGGTTTTGGCAACAGCACCGGAAAAAATCTCTTTTTACCTGAAGCCCATACTGATTTTATTTTTTCCATTGCGGGCGAAGAACTCGGATTTATTACCACCTTTCTGATCATATTGGGATTTGTTATCCTATTTATCTCTATGCTGCGCTTAGCGAGACACGTGGATGATATTTTTGGAAAAAGCATCCTGTTTGCTACCGCGTTTGCCATTATTTACTACGCGCTTATCAATGCGATCGTCTGCGTTGGACTTTTACCTGTAACCGGTCTTCCGATGCCCTTTATCAGCAAAAGCGGGACACAGCTGCTGATAAATATGTCATTGATCGGCATTTGCTTAAATATTATAAAACAGTCGCAACATAAACTGCAAAAAAAGGCAGAGTTTTTACATGAGCTCTAAACAAAAACATACCGTTATTATTACCGGCGGCGGTACCGGCGGACATTATTATCCGGCAATTGCTATTGCCGACGCGATCCGGCGTCTGTCAGGAGAGTTGCTTGAAGGTGTACATATTGACTGCCATTATATCGGTTCGAAATTTGGTATTGAACAGCGGCTTGCAGCGAAAAACAGCTATTCTTATACTTTGATCCCGGTAAAGGGCTTCTCGCGTTATCTGTCGCTTAAATCCCTGCTGCAAAATATTATATTGCCTTTTCGTTTGATACGCTCTTTTATCAAAACACGGACTGTTTACCGCCAACTTGACCCGATTGCTACCATTGCAACCGGCGGGTATGTTTCAGGTATTCCGGGTTATATATCAAAGCGCCGGCATATTCCGCTCTTTGTGCAGGAACAAAATGCTTTTCCGGGCGTGACCAGCCGTATTTTATCCAAACACGCGATAGGATTTTTCTATGCTTATGACGCGGTTAAGAAACATATTAAACATGACGTGCTGTTTATTAAAAGCGGAAATCCTATCCGCAGCAGCATTAAGCGTATGAATACCTCTGCGGCGCGCACGGAAATGGGTCTGGATCCCAAACCCTTTACCATTTTTATCTTTGGCGGCAGTCAGGGATCCTTGAGTATCAACAAATATATCGCAAAACACATTACATTCTGGATCGATAAATATAATATTCAGGTTTTATGGCAGACCGGCAGGGCAAGTTACGATATGCTGCACAAACAGCTGGGCGAACAGCCTGCTATAACACTTCTGCCGTACATTGATAATATGTCTGCCGCGTATTCTGCCGCGGATATGGTGATATCCCGCGCAGGCGCACTTACTTTGGCAGAAATAGAACACATGCGGGTCCCGGCTATTTTGATCCCTCTTCCCACAGCAGCCGGAAACCATCAATATTACAATGCTAAATCTCTGGAATCACAGGGTTGTGCTCTGATCATTGAGGAACAGGATTTTCCGAAACATCAAATTTCCGGGCAAATCCATTCCATGATCAGAGATCCGGAATACCTGAAGCAGATGGCAGATTCATTTCCCCGCCGGGAAGAAAATACGTCCGACATTATTGCCAAATCAATTATTTCAACACTACGGTCACTTTATGCCTGGAGTTAAAATGAGAGAAAACAGAATTAATACTATTTTCGGGTCAATCAATACCATTCACATGATCGGTGTCGGAGGTATTGGCATGAGCGGTATCGCGGAGGTACTGATCCACCTTGGATTTTCTGTTACAGGATCAGATGCTCTGAAAAGCAGCATCACCGAACACCTGCAGTCCCTTGGTGTTCACATCTATACCGGTCATCGCCGTAATCATGTTCAATCACAGGATGTTGTGGTCTACTCCAGCGCCATTAAACCCGATAATCCGGAATACAAACAGGCAGAACGGCTCGGTATCAAGTTGATTCGCCGGGCAGAATTTCTGGGGATGCTGCTGTCGATCTGGCCTATACGTATCGGTGTTGCGGGAACTCACGGAAAAACGTCGACCTCCTCCATTATTGCGGCCGCATTGGACGCCTGCGGATCGCGTCCGTCCTTATTTATCGGCGGTATTCTTAAAGATCTGAAAACAAATGCCCGTATGGATTCAAAAACACATGTTATTTTTGAAGCCGATGAATATGACAGAACCTTTCTTGCGCTCCCCCCCACTTTAGCAATTATTACCAATGTGGACGCGGATCACCTTGATATTTACCGGGATATTGAAGATATGAAAAAGGCTTTTCTGGAATATGCGAACAGCATTCCGGAAAACGGGTCTGTTATTCTTTGCTGTGATGATCCTGAAGCCCGGAGTCTGCTACCTTTCATTGATCGCCCATGGGTCACCTACGGCACCAACAAATATGCTGATTTTCATATCGAAAAAATCAGTTATAATAACGGTTCCGATTTTACCTTGCGTTATCAAAATAAATCCATCGGGCGCTTTCACATTCAGCAGGTCGGATTGCATAACATTTTGAACGCCACTGCGGCACTTGTCACGGCCTATCTTTTACATTTGAATATATCCGATGCCGGAAAAGGTATTCGTGCTTTTTCGGGCGTTGAACGACGATTTGAATTGCTGCATCAATGTGATGATGTTCTCTTTTATGATGATTACGCCCACCATCCCACAGAGATCGCCGCAACCCTGAAAGCGGCGCGGATACGTTATGAAAACCGGCGCATCATTGCCATTTTTCAGCCGCATCTGTATACCCGGACACGTGATTTCGCGGAAGGATTTGCAAAATCGCTGGAAATGGCCGACCGGGTGTATATCGTAGATATTTATCCCGCGCGTGAAAAACCGATAAAAGGTGTCAGCAGCGCTATGATCGTAGATATAATGAAAGAAAACGGCAATACGCCGGTTTCCTATATTAAAAAAATGTCGGATGTAGCTAAAACGCTCATCCCGGAAATACATGACAGCGATATTATATTAACCTTGGGAGCCGGAGATATTGGGGAACTCTCCGATGTACTGTATAAGGAGTATCATGCACGCTGAGCAACAAAATAGGCGCTGGTTTTTTCATTCCGTGTTATACGCGGTTATCACCCTGCTCGTCTTTTTTCTGGCACTGGCTTATTGCCGTTATCAGCAGGTTTTTACGGTTAAAACGATCGTAGTGCACGGTTATCATGAATTATCGGAAAAACACATTACCCGTATCAGCGGAATCAAACGCGGAGCCAATATGTTTAATCTTGATATGAGTGCCGGAGTCAAACGCTTGATCGATGAACCTTATATTTATAATGCGTATATCAGTCGCCAATTTCCTGATGTCATCAATATTTACGTCATTGAACGGCAGCCTGTCGTGTTTATCAATTTACGGAAAAAGTACGCGCTGGATGCTTTTGCCACGGTCTTGCCTATGCCCTATTCTTATGCGGTGGATTCACTTCCTGTTATTGAGGGAGTCGATCCGGATCTGGTATTCGAACCCGGGAAACCGACTTTTCATCCGGATATCCGGCACGCTATTAATTTTATAAACTATGTCCAGTCTTTCCGTAATGATGTTACTGACTACTGCAATAATATCACATGGTCAGATGAAAAAGGGTGGCTCATCCAAAAAAACGCCGACTATCCGCCGGTGTATCTCGGCAAGGATCAACTGGAAAAACGCATCGATATTTTGAATGCGTTTATCATTAAAATGGAACATGATAACATCGACATGCGTCGTTTCAGATATGTTAGTTTGCGGTTTAACGGCCAAGTAATTATACGGGATAAAATATGAGTATAGCTATGAATGAAAAAATCATTTTAAGTGCACTGGATATCGGAACCACAAAAATTTGCGCTCTTATCGGAGAATACGATAAAAGTGTTTCCGAGTATCGTATCCTTGGAATCGGAAAAGTTCCTTCTTCCGGAATGAAAAGCGGGGTGATCATAGATATTGATCTGACCCGTGATTCCATTGATAATGCGGTATCCCAGGCCTTAAAAAATGCAGGTATCGAAAAAATAAGCGGAGTAACGGTGGGTATTGCCGGAGATCATATCCGCAGTATGGATACAGAACACGCCATCTCCATTAACCGAGCTGACAACAGCAAAAAAGCTAATATTATTGATGATAAGGACATGGTTCGATTAGAAGAATCAATAAAAAATATTAATATCGGGATCGATCGTGAAATTATTCACGTCATTCCCCAGGAATACATTATAAATGATCAGATGGTGGTAAAAAATCCCTTGGGTATGTCCGGAAGCAAACTCGCGCTGAAAGCACATGTCATTACAGCAGCTATCAATAATGCCAGAGATATGATCAATTGTGTACAGAAAACAGGGCTTAACGTCAACGATATTGTTTTGGAACCGCTGGCTTCAGCGGATGCGGTACTAAGCTATGATCAAAAAGAACTGGGTGTATGCCTGATCGATATCGGCGGCGGCACAACCGATATCACTGTTTTTCAAAATGGGCATCTTTTCAGTACGAATATTGTTGGATTCGGCGGACAGATCATCACCCGGGATATTGCATCCCTGATTCAGACCTCTTTTGTCGAGGCCGAGCGCATTAAAAAACATTACGGCTGGGCAACGATGAAACAGGCGGAAATGGAAGGTGCAAAGGAATTTTATATCAAACCGGTTAACGGCAGGACAGACATCGCCTTAACGTCGGTACAGCTATCCAGTTACATTGAAGCGCGTATTCGTGAAATTTTAACTTTTTCAATGGAACACGTCAAGGGAGTGCAGTTAAATGCCGGAATTGTATTAACCGGGGGCGGTTCCCTGCTTCGCGGCATTGATCATCTTGCGGAAGAGATGTTCGGTATGAACTGTCAAATCGGCTACCCCATTCACATGAACGGCATGGAGAATGAAAATTATACTCCTGATTACGCAACCGGTATCGGTCTGCTGTATTCCGCAAATAAAAAGCATTTAAAACCAAAGTTTCCTTCGGGGCAATCTAAAATGACCCTTTGGAATAAAATTAAAGAACGACTATCAGAATTTTTCTAAAAACAAAGAAACGGAGGATCCTATGTTGATCGAATATGATGGATTAAAAGACCAAAAAGCAAAAATTAAGGTAATTGGTGTTGGAGGCGCGGGCGGCAATGCCATCCAGCGTATGATTAAGGAAAACCTTACAGATGTTGAATTTATCGCGGTAAATACCGATGCACAGGCTTTGAATGAAAACACGGCAGAGATCAAGATACAAATCGGTGCTAATCTGACCCGTGGACTGGGAGCCGGTTCGGATGCCAGAATCGGCTATCAGGCAGCTTTAGAGAGCAAGGAGCGCCTCGAAGATGTGGTTCGCGATACCGACATGATATTTATTACTGCCGGAATGGGAGGAGGCACCGGCACGGGTGCAGCTCCTGTCATTGCTGAAATTGCAAAAAATAACGGCGCATTGACAATCGGATTTGTTACAAAACCCTTTACTTTTGAAGGCAAGCCACGTATGAGGCGGGCTATTGAAGGTATCGATCGTCTGCGTGAACATGTGGATACTCTTATTGTCATCCCAAACGAAAAGATCTTTGATATCGCTGATGATAATACCAGTTTTGAAGATGCATTTTATATCGCGGATTCCATTTTAAATCAAGGTACAGGGGGAATTTCAGATCTTATAACTAAAAACGGTATCATTAATCTGGATTTTGCCGATGTAAAGACCGTTATTAACCGAAAAGGTCCTGCGGTAATTGGTGTCAGCCGATGCAGCGGTCCCAACCGTGCTGTTGAAGCGGCTGAGAATGCAATTCACAGTCCCTTGCTGGAAAATAATTCCATCAAAGGCGCCAGTGGTCTATTGATCAATTTTACCGGCGGTCATGACATGAAAATGTCAGAAATACGTAAAGCCAACGAGATGATCACGGATGAAGCCGGTGAAGATGCCAACATTATCTTTGGCGCGCTGATCGATCCGAAAATGGAAGATGAGATGCTTATTACGGTGATCGCAACCGGGTTTGATGATAAAAATATTGATGATTCCAAGGGTGAAGATCACCTTCCAAAATCTGCTAATTTCGAAACTCCCCAACCATCGCAGGAGGCGACCGTACCAAAAGAGCAAATGGCTATATTTGGTGATGGACATATTCCGGTAACACCCTCGGAGGATATACCCGTATTCGGTGAAAACCCGAAAACAGAAGATACTTTCTACCCATTAAGCGATAAAGATAAAGATAAGGACAAAGATAAATATCTCACTATCCCTGCTTTTATCAGAACACAACGAAAATCGCTTTTTAAGCGTTCATAAAATAAACCCTCTCCTCCTTTTTAGAAAACAGCCATCCGTCGCCTGACAGATGGCTGTTTAGTTTATAAAAACTTGCCTCAAGTTTTTTCGTTTAATAAATGGAATTTTTGTGATCAAAAACACAGAATTCAAGAGGCTTTATATGAATAATGGCGGATAGAGAAAAAGTTTTATAAATTGATCATATAAATGATAAGAACCACCCCCTGCC
>JAUXEL010000063.1 GCA_030620575.1 Fidelibacterota bacterium | reverse complement strand
ATATTATGTTGCGGTAGAAACCAACGGAATGTACGCGATCAAACACGACTTATTTGACTGGATTACTATCTCGCCTAAAAGCGATAAACTGAAGCTGAAGAAATGCAATGAAATAAAGGTGATTCTGGGTGTCGATGAATATCCCGAAACCTACGGCATCAAAACAGACCATAAATATATTTCACCAAAGAATCCCACACACGATCTGCCTATCGGCACGCACGCTGCATTGTTTTTCGATGTGCATGTTGCCCAGTACTGCTACCGTTATGTTCTTAAACATCCGGAATGGCATCTAACCCTGCAAACCCATAAGGTTATTGGAGTTAAGTAATGCAGCCGATTCCCGCACTGGTTCTCTTTTCAGGTGGGCAGGATTCTACGACCTGTTTATTTTGGGCAAAAAAACAATTTTCAACCGTCGAGGCGGTCTTTTTCCATTATGAACAGCGCCATAAAATCGAATATTTGAGTGCTGTCAACATTACTGAACAAGAAAATATGCATCTGCATGAACTGCATGTCCCGGCCTTTAAAGAAATTGGCGGAACCGCCATGATCGAGGAAATACCCATTGAAGCCGGGGCCGATAATATCCCAAATACATTTGTTCCCGGACGAAATATTGTTTTTCTGACATTGGCGGCATCTCTGGCCTATAAGCGGGACATTCATGATATTATAATTGGCGTCAATGATTCTGATTATTCCGGCTATCCGGACTGCCGGCACGATTTTATTTCTTCGATACAAAAATCCCTGAGTAGGGGACTGAATTATGAAATACGTATTCATACTCCGCTACAGTCCCTGAATAAAGCGGGGATATGGGCACTAAGTGATGAACTTGCTGTGATGGATACCGTTATTAAATATTCACATACCTGTTATCTTGGCGACCATCATACTCTGAATCCATGGGGCTACGGTTGCGGAACATGTCCGGCATGTTTATTGCGTAAGAATGGATTTGAGGATTATCTCGATAAGAAGAAAGAGTTGAGTTGTCGATAGGTTGATTTGTTGAAAAAGAAGTCGATGAGTCGATAAGTTGATGAGTTAAAGATCTGAATGGTTGCTTGTCCGGCCCCGAATATTCGGGGCCAGTTGGCGGAGTAGACGGAAGAAGAGTAAAAAGATGAGAAACAGCGGTGAAAATCGTAATTATTGCAGGGAACCCCGAAGCGTCGGGGTGACTGTTCCAGGAGAACAAAAATTTCACTACAATCGTATATTGATAAACGGGAAATGAATAGGTTGATCTGTTGATTTGTTGAGAAGATAACTCCGGAGGAGCCTGTCAGCTGGCGGGAAAAAACGAGAAAATGAAAACCACAATCTTAACCTTAACCTTAGCCTCAGTCTCAACCTCTCTTCCAAGCACATAACAACTTATTATTCAGGAGTTTACAAATGTCAGTTAAAATGTATTACGATAAAGATGCTCAGCCGGAACTGCTAAAGGATAAAACAATTGCCATTATAGGATATGGGAATCAAGGTCATGCTCAGGCTCAAAATCTGCGTGACAACGGATTCAAGGTAATTGTTGCCGAACTGGAGAATACTGCCAATTATGATCTGGCTGTTAAGCATGGATTTAAACCCATGAGCGCGAAAGACGCATCCGCTCAGGCCGACATCGTGCAAATTTTACTCCCCGATGAATTACAAAAAAAGATATATGATGCTGATATTGCGGAAAATATGACTACCAGAAAAGCATTGGTCTTTTCCCACGGATTTAATATTCATTATAAACAAATTATTCCGCCAAATGATATTGATGTTTATATGGTCGCACCCAAAGGTGCCGGATACCAGGTCCGCTATCAGTTTGAAACTGGTACAGGCGTAGCTGCCCTGATCGCTATCCATCAGGATGCAAGCGGTCAGGCCTGGGAGCTTGCATTGGCACACGCATGCGGGATTGGCTCCGGTCGAATAGGTATCATTAAATCCAGCTTTCAGGAGGAGACTGAAACGGACTTATTCGGTGAACAGGCTGTTTTATGCGGGGGAGTGAGTGAATTGATCCGTGCCGGATTTGATACGCTCGTAGAAGCGGGATATAAACCCGAAATGGCCTATTTTGAATGCTTACATGAAGTCAAACTGGTAACTGACTTGATTTATAAGGAAGGTATTGCAAATATGCGCAATGCTATTTCCGATACAGCGGAATACGGTGACCTGACCCGCGGCAGACGCATTATTACCGATGATACACGCAGGGAAATGAAAAAGATACTTGCTGAAATTCAGGACGGTACTTTCGCAAAAGAATGGATCAAAGAGAATGAAAACGGTCGTCCCGTATATACAAAGATCAAGAAACAGGATGAAAAACATCTGATCGAAGAAGTGGGATCAAAATTGCGCAATATGATGGGCTGGACGAAAAAATAAGTTTATATAGGGGTTAAAACCCGCTTGGTTGTTGAAATTGGTCCACGGCTTAAAAGCCGTGGCTATTCAACAGATAGCCCCTGCCGCCCCAAACTCGGTTCGAGGTGATTTAATTTGAAAGATTGGAGAAAATGAAGAAAATACTTATGAATAGCCCCGTCTTTTAAGGCGGGGATGAGAGATTCAAAAAGAAATGGGGTTTTAACCCCCCCCTTTTTTACAATTAAGCATAGATAAATGCTGCGTTAGAAAATTTCAAGATATAAGAAAACCGGACGATTTGCCCGGTTTATTTTTTTTCATTTTACACATAGTTTAGAATTCGGTACCGGCACCAAAATAATTCATGGCATCTTCACCGAATCTATCCACTTTTTTGCCATCAATAATATATGTACAACGTTCGCCGACAATTTCGGAAATAAGAATGATATTCTCTTCGCCGTGTTCGTCAATACTGATAATTCGGGCGAGATTATTATCATAATTCTGAGCCATCAGATTTGCATGGCATATCGGACAGTATAATTCTGTGCGTTCACCGTCTTCTAAGGAAAATGAGCTGTGTTTCCGTACGGTATAATTTCCGATTTCCGGACTAAGCAGGATGATTCCCCGCTCGCCATTAGGTTTTCGTGCTGAAAATATCACACTGTTCTTCACTTTTAAGTGGCCTCTGCAGAAGGGGCATAGGTAATCATTATTCATTTAATTAACACCTCTATCATTATAATTTGATGTAAATTTACATGCATGATTTTGATTAAACAACATTTATTCCTGAGAATTGTGTAAACAAGATCAATTTTTGAAAAATAGAATTTTGAATTCCGCGAATTTTTATTCATTTTAGAGGACATAATTAAGCATGGAGATAAACAAATGAAAAACGTTATTTTGACAGAAAAAGCACCTGCATCTATCGGCGCTTATTCTCAGGGAATTGTACTCGACACATTGATTTTTACTTCCGGTCAGCTTCCGGTTGATATTAAAACAGGAAAAATTATAGAGAACGACATAGCAGCAGCCACTAATGCATCGCTACAAAATGTGATCGCGGTTGTCAAAGCAGCCGGAGGAACAAAAGACACTATTGTAAAAACCACCGTATTTATGAAAGATCTTGCGCAGTTTGCGGAGGTTAACGCCGTTTATGCCGAGGTATTTCCCGAGAATGCTCCTGCACGTTCCGCGATACAAGTTGCCCGCCTGCCAAAAGATGTCGATATAGAAATTGAAGCCATTGCAGTTAAAGGATGAAAAATATATATCTAATTGGGTTTATTTTACTGATGCTGATGCATTTATCGGCAGCTGAACCCGATACCCTGAAATTTCAGGAAGGCAAAATGAAAAGTCCGGCACTCGCTATAGGATTGTCCATGGTGCTGCCGGGAGCAGGGCAGATGTATAATAATAAATGGTTTAAAGGGGCTGTTTTTCTGACTGCGGAAACCGGATTGGCGCTTACAGCAAGTTACTATTATATCGCTTATAATAATGATCCGACGCCGGAATCATTATCCAATGCGAAACAATTTACCTGGTTTTTTGCTGCCGTGTATGCGTATTCACTTATTGACGCGTATGTTGATGCACATTTAAGCGCATTTCCAAGCGAGCGATTCATTCTAGAACCGGATCCGGAAACAAACGGACTACAACTAAGCTATATCTTTTAATTGGGGATAAGGATGTCGGAACAACGCGAACATTGGGGCGGTAAATTAGGCTTTATTCTTGCTGCGGCAGGGTCTGCGGTAGGACTGGGAAATATCTGGAAATTTCCCTATATCACCGGAGAAAACGGGGGATCTGCATTTATAATTATTTATTTGATATGTATACTGATCGTTGGGGTTCCTGTGCTCTTGGCAGAGGTGCTTCTGGGTCGATATTCACAGCGGGGACCCATATCAACATTCAAATTATATGCTAAAAAACACAGACCATTTTGGATGGCGGTTGGAGGTCTGTTTTTCCTGACAGGTCTGATAATTCTAAGTTATTATAATGTCGTTGCCGGTTGGTCCATGGGATATATGGTTGAATCTGTTATTGGAAATATCTCCGCTTTCAGCTCATCCGGTGATGCCGCGCAACACTTCAATCAACTGGTATCCAATCCGCTGTGGATTATTTTTTGGCAGTTTCTTTTTGTTGCTGCCGGTGGACTTATAGTCTATTTCGGTGTAAAGAACGGCATTGAAAAAATCGCCCGCCTGCTGATGCCGATATTTTTTATTATTCTGCTTTCTTTAGTTATTTGGGGAATATCATTGGAAGGCAGTGAGAAAGGCTTGAACTTTTTATTGAAACCGGACTGGAGTACCGTTAGCTATAAAACCATTCTTATTGCTCTTGGACATGCCTTTTTTACCCTCAGCGTAGGCATGGGTGTGCTGTTAGTCTATGGAAGCTATATAAATAAAACCGATAATATCGTTTTTTGCGGCATCATGATCGCAATATTAGATACCATGATCGCTTTGATGGCCGGACTGGCGATCTTTACCTCGGTCTTTGCCATGGGTTTTAATCCCGCAGAGGGACCCGGATTAGTGTTTCATGTTCTTCCTGCTGTTTTTAGCAGTATACCGCACGGAGGTATTTTTTCTACGCTCTTTTTCTTTTTGTTGTCCATTGCAGCATTAACCTCAACCATTTCTATTTTGGAAATGCTGGTATCCAGCATTATGGACGAAACCCGCTTATCACGGCATCATATTGTTATCGGTGCTTCTGCATTGGTCTTTGTTTTAGGAATTCCCTCCGCGCTTTCTTTCGGGGGATGGAGCCATATCGGGTTGTGGAATTTAAATATTTTTGATGTTATGGATTATTTATCAGCCAACATTCTCTTACCGCTTGGCGGCATGCTTGTCGCCATTTTTGTGGGCTGGTATCTAAGCAAAAAGGATGTTCTGTATGAACTGCATCAAGGTTTTGGATTAACAACTACGAAGCGCAATATCGGCAGGGTATGGTTGTTTCTTGTTAAATATGTCGCGCCAATTCTGATTTTTCTGGTCTTTTTAAGTGCAATAGGAGTCATAAAATGAAACGGATTTTCCTTTGCTGTCTGTGTCTTTTCGTATTTCTTTTTTCTCAGGAAACAGAAAGCGATTCTTCACTTACCCGTGTCCCTCTTTCAGAAGTTAAACATTATGAAGTTATGTATGGTGAAAACGCGGGAACAGATAACGGGATGCCGGATGAATATTCAATTATCGCGCCCGAAAAACCTTTTTCCTTCCGGCAGCCAGGCGATCTCTGGTTTTCACATGACAAATGGATGCACTTCAGCTCAGCCTATTTCCTCACCCTGCAAAGTTCCTATTTATTAGACAAGATGCTGCTGGTTCCTCCGGAAACATCCCGGCATATATCCATCGGAATTACAGTTTCATTTTCCATTGGAAAAGAATTATATGATGTGATCGGGAAAAACGGTATTTTTAGCTGGAAAGATTTATTTTATGATGTTCTTGGCGGGACACTGGGGTACCTGACGGCCACAGTGATCCAACAATAGGAGTATTTTATGATTGTTCCATTAGACCATTGTGATCATTGCGGTACATGTATTTCTGTTTGTCCGGTTGATGCGCTGATGCTGACTGAAAACAGCTTGATCGTTGATCATGAATTATGCACGGAATGCCTGTTGTGTGTAAACATTTGTCCCGTGGCAGCATTGGAGAGTAAAAAATGAAAACAACCTGGGATATTATCATCATTGGGGGAGGACCCGGGGGACTTTTTGCCGCATTGGAAGCAGCAAAAGCCGGTAAATCCGTGTTATTATGTGAACGAAAGCGTGAAATGGGCATCCCTGTCCGCTGTGGAGAGGCTGTAGGGAAGGAAGATTTCGCTAACTATCTCCCTATGGAACCGCGATGGATCGGTTCTGAAATAAATACCTTTATCATAGTACCGCCCAATGGAAAAGAAATTAAACTGAAAAAAGATCTCTATTCCGGATATGTCATTAACCGTGATCTTTTTGAATATGATATAGCCGCCCGGGCGGCAGAAGCCGGTGTGCAAATAAAGATGAAGGCAAATGTACAGGAACTTATTCATTCGGATGATGGCTCTGTTTCGGGTGTGCGTGTAATGGAATCCGGAAAAATGCACGAGTATTATGCGAAGATCGTGATTGCCGCTGACGGTGTTGAAAGTCGGATTTCCCGGCAAATGGGCATTCAAACGGTTTTAAAGCCCGAGAATATTGAACCTTGCGTTCAGGTCACGGCATCCGGGATCCATTTGCCTGAAAAGGCACTGTATCTGTATATAGGCACCTGCTATGCACCCGGTGGATATGCCTGGGTATTTCCGAAAGCAAATAACTGTGCGAATATTGGATTGGGGATAAACGGGAAATATTCATCCAATACCAACTGCGCCAAGGATTATATGGATCGATTTTTGGATCGGTTTTTTCCGGATGCCTCTATCCAGCGTTATGTCACCGGCGGTGTACCGGTTACCACAAATCTTAAAAGATTAACACAAGATAATTTTATGATCGTCGGCGATGCCGGGCACATGGTGAATCCCCTGAACGGCGGCGGAATAACCCACGCCATTTACAGCGGTATAATTGCAGGTAAGGCAGCCGCTGCGTCCTGTGATGATCCTCAAAAAATGAAAATCTGTTTTTCAAAATATGAAAAGGAAATTTACCGCAAATTCGGGAAAAATCATGAGCACCAATCCAAGATAAAGGAAGTCGTTTATCAGATGAACGATGATGATTATAACCGTATCGGGGGTGAATTTTTGAAACTGGATGATTCCAAACGGAACTTCTTAAACCTATTTAAACAAGTTGTTAAACACAAACCTGAATTTCTCATAAATGTTGTAAGAGCATTTTCAGGAATTTAAGAAAGGGCTTTTTTTGGCAATAACTGACCCCAAAACACTAAAACACCTTCACCTCGAAACCTGTATCGCTTTCGATGTCGAAACGACAGGACTGGATCCGAAATCCGAGGAAGTTATTCAATTTTCCGCGATCAAGTTTATAAACGGGAAACAGGATGAAGAACTGGACTTTTTTTGTAATCCCGGTAAACCGATTTCGCAATTTATCAGTGAATTGACGCGTATTGACGATGCGATGGTAGAACATAAGCCATCCTTTTCCGAACGCTTACCTGAAATTATAGATTTTTTTGCTGATTATCCTCTGATCGCGCATAATGCCCGTTTTGATGTCAGTTTTTTAAATGAAAAATTAAAAACACCGCTGGGAAATCCCATTATTGATACCCTGGATCTTGCACGCATATTTCTCTATCATTTGCCGGACAGAAAACTTGAAACACTTTCCGCTTATTTCAATCTTGAAACCGAAGGAGCACATCGTGCAGATGTGGATACACGGAATACCGGCCGACTGTTTTTTGAACTTCTTGATATTATGCTGTATTATGATATTTCTCTCTATAATGATATCATATTTATCAGCGAGCCCCTTGTAAATGTCCCGAATTATGCGCTTTACCGGCACATTCACAGCTATTATACTGAAACCGGAAGAACGCAAAATGAAAAGAATAAGCCCTATCATCCCATGCCGGATAATAAATTGGGCGACTTTAAAAACCGTTCTTCCAAAATGGCAGATAACGAAAACGACCCTCCTGTTAAAAAGATCAGCCGTCAGGACATAGATGCCATATTCGGTATGAAAGGTTCACTATCGGAAACCCTTCCCGGATATGAAATGCGCCTGGGGCAAATGCAGTTCGCGGGAGATATTGTTGAAACTTTCAATGAAGGCGAATTTTTGATCGGCGAAGCGGGAACCGGGGTAGGGAAGTCCCTTGCATATCTTATTCCGGCCATTTACTGGATGAAAAAAAATCGGCATGATGGTATGTCGATCGTGGTTTCATCTTACACAAAAAACCTGCAGGAACAGCTCTTTTTTAAGGATATTCCCTTCATTCATGAATTTTTGGAAAAGGATTTTACAGTAGTTATGCTCAAAGGCCGGCAAAATTATATTTGTCTGACTAAGTGGCAATGGCTATTGAAAAATCTGAACAATGCCGTATCACTTTTTGACCGTATTCATCTGCTCCCCTTGCTGGTTTGGTTGCGGGAGACCCGAACAGGAGATATTGAGGAAAACAGCGGATTTCAGACAAAACGCGTTCCCTATATATGGACCCGTTTAGCGAGTGAACCCGGATATTGCACCACGAAAAAATGTGCCGAAAATCATGGTTGCTATTTGGGTAAGATCCGCAAACTTGCCTATCATGCAGATATAATCATTGTCAATCATTCGCTTCTGCTCAGCGATGCCGCATCCGATAATGCGATCCTGCCCGAACATCCCATTTGTATTATCGATGAAGCGCATAACCTGATCAAATCGGCCTATCAATATCTCGGTGTTGAAATAACACCCTGGCGCATCGAAAAGGTCCTGCACAAGCTCTACACACCCGGACGTATACGTTTAGGAAGCCTTGTGAATCTAAGTCGCTTTGTCGGAAAAGGGAAGGACTGGCTGCCTGAGCACTCGGATTTAATTATCAAACGCATATCTCAGGCCGAAGATGATGTAAGCGATCTGCTAAAACAATCTGTTTCGTTCTTTAAAACCTTTTTAAAGTATATCAATAAGGATGT
>JAUXEL010000036.1 GCA_030620575.1 Fidelibacterota bacterium | reverse complement strand
CCTCGGTTGTACGATCCTATATTCAGCATCATTACAACCAGGAATCGCCCTTGCATAAATTATGGTATCTGGGACCCCTGTTCCGGCAGGAACGGCCGCAGGCCGGGCGTCAGCGTCAGTTCCATCAGTTTGGTATAGAACTTATAGGTTCTCCTCATCCGGAATCGGACGCGGAGGTAATTGATGTAACTTGCAGTATATACCGGAAACTCGGACTTAAAAATTGGAAACTTTATATCAACTCTATCGGCAGCATAGATTCACGAAAAGAATATATGAAAATATTACGGAATGATCTCAAACCGCATATAAATAATCTGTGCCAAAGCTGTCAGGAACGTATCGACGGGAATATACTGCGTCTGTTTGATTGTAAAAGTCCGCAGTGTGCTACAGTAATGCAGAAATATGCGCCTTCAATATTAGATCATCTTTCAGAAGAGGACGCGGACCATTTTGAGCAGGTAAAATTGCTGCTTGATGCGAGCGGGATCACCTATATTGTCGATCCTGCCATGGTTCGGGGATTGGATTATTACACCCGTACAACTTTCGAAATAAAAGGAACCGCACTGGGTGCTCAGGATGCACTTTGCGGTGGCGGACGCTATGATGATCTTATCCGTGATCTGGACGGTCCGGATACACCTGCTGTGGGATTTGCTGCCGGTATGGAGCGCTTACTTATCGCTATGGATGCTGAATCACTTTTTGAGGATGAGTTCAGTACTGTAGATCTATATATTGCTCCCATGAATACGCCCTCTTTAGAAGCTGTCTTACCTCTGGCGCAGCGGTTGAGAGAAAAGGGTTTTTCCATCTATGTCGAATTACTTCGCCGCAGTGTTAAAGCCATGATGCGTGATGCTAACCGTCAGCAGGCCCGCTGGGTCGCGGTAATTGGTGATCATGAACTTGAAAGCCAAACCATGCAGCTGAAAAATATGAATGAAAATAAAAAGATTGATATGACATGGGATAAAATTGAGACAGTATTATAATTGTAAAATGTTGATAATAAAATAATCAGAGAATATATGACACAAATTGAAGCTCTTAAAGATCATTTCCGCGACGCGAATCCTGCCATTGGTATTGTATTGGGCAGCGGATTAAATAACTTACTGGATTCCATTGATATTCAAAAAAAACTTTCCTACGCAGATATTCCGGATTTTCCACAATCAACTGTACCCGGGCATGAGGGAGAATTTGTTCTGGGAAAGATCAATGATATTCAAATTCTTGCGGCAAAAGGACGCTTTCACTTTTATGAGGGGTACGAACTGGAAGAAGTACTTTCTATTGTAAAGATCTTTTACGCGTTGGAAATAAAACATGTTATTATCACCAATGCGGCAGGATTAATAAACCCGGATCATACTCCCGGAGATATTTTATTGATCCGTAATTGTATTGATATGACAAAGCAAACCGGAAAAATGCAGCCCCATACGGCTGTTTTAACAGAGAATGAGCATAAGGCCGCATTGAAAGCATCTAAAGCTTCAGGAATTGCCCTGGGCGAGGGTGTATATGTCTGGACCACCGGACCTTCCTATGAGACCCCGGCTGAAATTCATTATTTCCGTTCACTGGGAGGAGATTTGGTCGGAATGTCCACTATGCCCGAAATTATGTGGGCACGGGAGCATGGTATGCAGGTCTATCCTTTTTCTTGTGCGACAAACTGGGCAGCGGGCATTGCCTCACAACCTTTGACCCATGAAGAAGTGAATGAAACAGCGCAGCGTGTCAAGCATGATTTTACTCACTATATTTTAACCCTTTGCAAATATATCGGAGACGCATAATACATGAAACATCCACTTGGATGTCAACGCATCGCAAGCCGCACATATTTTACCATATATGCACCTTACGCAAAAATTGTACGTCTCGTATTTTTTGACCACTGTGAAGATGAAATCCCCAAAGAAATTGTTCCCATGCGGGCTATTGGCGGCGGATATTGGGAATATTCCGATATGAAAACCTTCTATGGCATGTATTATGCATATATGATCGACGATAAAAAAAACTTTATTCCTGATCCGTATTCGTATTCAATATCAAATTTTAACGATTTTAATCAGGAAGCGAAAACCTATATTCATCACAGTCATTTTGATTGGGGAAATGATACCTTCACAACACCAAAGGATCCCCGGGATATCGTGATGTATGAATGCCATATCCGTAATCTGACGGCACATCCCTCTGCAAATACACCTTTCCCCGGAACCTATACGGGAGTAAAGGATAAAATCGATTATCTGCTTGATCTCGGGATAAACGCAGTGGAATTTATGCCTCTGATGAAATATGCCAATGTCGAGCCGCCCTTTCAGGAAAAAGCCGGAGAGGTGTTTAATTATTGGAATCCCTACGCGTACAATTATTGGGGCTATATGACCTCATTTTTCTTTGCTCCGGAAAATACCTATTCCGAAAAAGGTCAAAGAACAAAAAATACCTGGTGTGACCCGCGCGGAGCAGAGATCGAGGAGCTTAAATTTTTAATCAAAGCACTGCACGATGCCGGGATATCCGTTATCATGGATGTGGTGTTCAACCACATTAGCCAGTACAACCAAAATCCCCTGCGTACTATCGCGGAAGATCAGTATATACTTCCTCATGATAATACCAGCGGTTGCGGTAATGATACCCGCAGTGAATCCCCGGTCATGCGGCAGCTTATTGTAAACAGTGTCGAATACTGGATGAAAGAATTTCATATTGACGGCTTTCGCTTTGATTTGGCCGGTGTGTTAGATGATAAAACCTTGAACGCGGTAATAAAAACCGCGCGTAAAATAAATTCTCATGCTATTATTATCGGCGAACCATGGGGAAAACGATATTTTCCGCAGCAGATGAGTGATATGGGTTGGGGAATATGGAATGATGTGTTCCGGAACGGTGTTAAAGGAGAAAATCCTACTGACCGCAGGGGATATATTTTTGGTCGCTGGGATAATGATCTACATCCTGATAATTTTTTAAAACTGCTGACCGGCTCTCTGCAGCAGGACGGCGGATTGGTCAAAAATTCAAAATACACATTGAACTATCTTGAATCACATGATGGATATACTTTGGGTGATTTTATTCGTATCGCGGTCCGGGAACCGGGAAAAACCGTTATTCCTGAGCATGACATTCATGTGAAATTATCTAAAGAAGAAGAAAAATACCATCGTTTGGCCGCCTTCATTTTAGCCTGTTCACAGGGAATCATGATGATACATGCAGGTCAGGAATATGCGCGTTCAAAAGTTATTGTGCCGGTACACGATATCATGGAACCGCATGTGGGTGAATTAGACCATGATTCCTATGCGAAGGATAATGAAACAAATTATATGAATTTTCAGGATGTAGAAACAAATCGTTCACTTTACAATTATTACCGGCAGCTGCTTTGTTTGCGAAAAACATTTCCCGAACTGCGCGCGGCAGAACGGAAAGATATTTATACCCTGCATGCAAAAGGTTCAGAATTTGGCCTTGGCTATTATGTGAATTCTCCTTTACGTCATTGTGTGGTACTTGTCAATACCTCTGCTGATAAAACAGTTAAGTTTTCTCTGCCTGAAAGTAAATGGGATGTGCATGCGACCATGGAATATGCTTCCTGTAAATCCCGGGAAAAACTAAATTCCGGAACGATAATTCTTGAAGCACAATCTGTACGCTTGCTGATAAAGAAAAAATAATTGATATACGGAATATTTATGGATCAAAAACAAACTCTGATTATTTCATCCTGCTTACTCGGCATTCCTTGCCGTTATGACGGGAAGCATAATGCATTATCAAAAAAAAACAGTAAAAAATTAGCAGAAAAATTCATTCTTATTCCGGTATGTCCGGAACAGCTCGGAACCCTGCCAACGCCCCGTATTCCCGCTGAAATTCAGCTTGATGGACGCATTATCAATGCAAAGGGAAAGGATGTAAGCGATCGTTTTAATGCCGGAGCAGAAGCCGCATACCGTATTGCTGAAATAAATCATTGCCGCTGTGCCTTGATGAAAGCAGGTTCTCCCTCCTGCGGAAATAAGGAGGTCTATGACGGCAATTTTAAGAATATTCTGATACCCGGGAAGGGGATAACAGTGAAATTATTTGAAAAACATCAGATAAAAGTGTATAATGAAACAGAAATTGAAAATTTAATAGGAGAGAATTTACATGTATGATCCACGCGAAAAAAAATTAGCGGACCTTTTGGTCAATTATTCCTGTGATGTGCAAAAAGGGGAGAATGTCCTTATTGAAGCTATTGACATTCCGGAATCCTTTGTTAAAATGTTAATTCGTGCTACCCGCGCACGTGGCGGCAATCCCTTTGTAACCCTCAAATCAAATACGATCCAACGGGAATTATACAAGGACAGTACGGACGAACAGATTATTTTCAGCGGTGATTATGAGGCTTTTCGTATGAAAAATATGCAGGCATATATCGGTGTGCGGGGAAGTAAAAATATTACCGAATTATCCGATATTTCAGCAGATGATATGAAACGTTTTCAAACAAAATGGAGCCATAAAGTGCATTCGACAATCCGTGTGCCGCACACCAAGTGGGTGGTATTGCGTTGGCCAACTCCATCTATGGCACAGCAGGCAGGCATGAGCACCGAAGAATTTGAAGAATTTTACTTTGATGTTTGTACCATGGATTATCCCGGAATGGCTAAAGCACAGCTCGCGCTGGTCGCATTAATGGAAAAAACCGACAAGGTTCACTTGAAAGGTCCCGGCGTAACCGATCTGCGCTTTTCCATTAAAGATATTCCTGTCCAACAAAGTTGCGGACTCCGGAACATACCCGACGGAGAGGTTTTTTCCGCTCCGGTAAAAGACAGTGCAAACGGAGTAATTGAATACAATACACCGACCCTGTACCAGGGAACCGTATTTGAACATATTAAACTTGAATTTAAAAACGGGAAAATTGTGGGTGTCGAAGGCGACAACCCTGAACGCTTAGAAGAAATATTCAATACGGACGAAGGTGCCCGTTATGTAGGTGAATTCGCTATTGGTATGAACCCTTACATTAACCGTCCCATGAAAGATATCCTTTTTGATGAAAAAATTGCCGGTTCCATTCATTTTACACCGGGCAATTCTTATGATAACGCTTCTAACGGTAACCATTCTGCTATTCACTGGGATATTGTGCTTCGTCAGACTCCTGAATGCGGCGGCGGAGAAATATATTTTGATGATGTACTGATCCGTAAAGACGGTATTTTTGTCCTTGACGCGCTGAAAGGCTTAAATCCTGAAAATTTAAAATAGGGACACGGATGAAAAAAGCAGCGGTTATTATTCTCAGCTTGATCTCTATTGCTTTGGCCTGTACATCCGCCATTATTAGCGGATCTGCCACTATAGACGGACGACCTATCCTATGGAAACACCGTGACACGGGATCCATGGAGAATAAAATAGTGTTCGTTTCTGAATCCGGCTATGATTTTATGGGTGTTGCGAATGCCATAGATACTACGAACAAGGAAATATGGATGGGGATGAATGAGACCGGTTTCAGTATTATGAATACCGCATCCTATAATATCAATGAAGGTATTTCCTGTGACCTGGAAGATGATCAGGAAGGGTTATTTATGCGCCTGGCATTGGAACGCTGCGCCGGTGTGGATGATTTTGAACAACTTTTGAAGGATGTATCCGGAAAGTGGGGAATTGACGCTAATTTCGGTGTAATTGATGCGCAGGGGAACGCCGCTTACTTTGAAACGGGATATTACGATTATACAAAATATGATGTTAACGACCCGGAAACCGCACCCAACGGCTATTTGATCAGAACCAATTTTTCTGTCTCCGGCGGAGAAAGCAAGGGACAGGGATATATCCGCTATGAAGCGACCCATCGTCTATTTGAAAAGCAAAATACGTTATCGGTTGAATTTATCATTAAAGAAGCCACGCGGAACATGGATCACGGTGTGCTGAAAGAACATATTGGAAATATGAAGCTTCCACGGAATAAAAATGATAAAATCTTGGTGGCATTTCAGGATTATATCGTTCGTTATTGGAGTGCTTCCGTTTTGGTTATTCAGGGTGTTAAACATGGGGAAGATCCGCAGAAAACCATGCTTTGGCCCATTATGGGGTTTCCGCTTACTGCGATGGCAACACCCGTTTTTTACGCGTCCCATGATGCACTTCCCGAAGTGATCAGCTCCGAAAACGGCTGTATTCCTTTTATGGCGGAAGCATCGATGACGCTCAAAGCAGAATTATTCCCGGTACAGCATGATGATCATGAAAACTATATTGATGTGGCGAAACTAAAGAACCGGAAAAAAACCGGTGTCATGCAGATAATGATGAAAAAGGAAGATGAAATTATCCGGCGTGCAAAAGCTATTCAAGCTACTCAGAAACCTGAGGAAATTCAGGAATATTATAACTGGTTAGATAATTATGTACGATCGGTTTACCGGGAGTTACTGCCTCCAAAACCAGATAAAGAAACACTTCCCGGTCCCGAATTAATCGGGGAAGAGGGTATTTGTAGATAATGGACAATGGACAATTGATAATGGACAATTAAGAATGAAGATAGAAGATAGAAGATAGGAAAAGAAATACCCTAAACCCCTAAACCTCTAAACTTCTAAACTTTTCAACCCCTCTCAATCTCAACCTTGATCTTAACCTTCCGTCTATCCGAAGCATCGGGGCAGGGTGACTCAAGGGTGGGTGAATGCAATATATCACCGTCATTCCAAACTTGATTTGGAATCTCCATAATAGGATGAGGAGCGAAGACGGATCAACTCTTCTCTTTTCAACCTTCAACCTTCAATCTCTTGTCCGCCGTAGTCTTGACGAAGGTGAACCAACTTCTTATCACGGCGTAGCCCGATCCGCCAGCTGGCGGAGAGGAGCGAAGACGGATCAACCCCTCGATTTCTCGACCATCCGGCATGTCCTCCCTACGTTCGGACTCAAGCCGGAAGGTCTTTTCGACTTTTCGACTTTTCAACCTTCGACTCTCTTTAAACGCAGCGTTTTTTATAAAGATAGATAAAAACAATAATAATGACCATGCTTCCCAGCAAACTGAATATATCAATCTGTTCACCGAGAAAAATGATACCGATAAGCGCCGCAAAAAGCACATGCAGGTATTTATAGGGTGCGATATCCGATGCGCGTGCAAATTGATATGCATGTGTCAACAATACTTGTCCAATTCCCGCGAACATCCCAACTCCCAAAAGATAGATCCATTGCAGCGTTGTCGGCATGACAAACTGCATCAGTCCAACAGGAAGTACAATAATAAACGAGATCAGAGAAAAATAAAAGGAGATGGTTCCTGAAGATTCACCCTTGAGAGTCAGTAAACGGATGATCGTATAGGCAAAGCCCGCAAAGACAGCGGATCCCAGTCCCATTAATGCCGGAAGAACAATGATATCAAAACGGGGTTTAATAATTAACAGAGAAGCAAGAAAGGCAACAATAATTCCGCCGATCTGATATTTATTCAGACGTTCCTTAAGAAATAGGGGAGCAAATAAAATAACAAAAAAGGGAGATAATTTATTCAACATGGTTGAATCGCTTAAACTGAGATGATTAATGCTGTAAAAGTACAATATTACACCCACCAGACCACCCAAAGCACGCAAAAACAGATATTTTCTGTTTTCCGGTTTTCCCCATAATGACTGCCGGTATTTTATGATAACAATAATGGAAATGAACATGCTGATAAAATTTCGAAACAAGATTACTTCAAATAAAGGAAGATCGCCGGCAAGCCGTACCATCAGGGACATCAGGGCAAAAGACAGGGAAGAAATGGTCATGAGCAGAATAGATTTAGAGTAATTGGAATCCATGAAAAAATGTACAATAAAAACGCGAACTTTAATATCAAAATCTTGACTACGGAGGATATTCTCATTACATTATCCGGCTTGTTAACAAATCGAGATAAGGAGCTGTAACTATCGTATCAAATTATACGACATTTTTTAAACAAGTACAGAAAACGCCGGATGATATTTTCATTTATCATGGCGATACTACTTTGAAATATCATGAAGTATTCGAGTCATCATTACAGCTTGCAAATCACTTTCATCAACAGGGAATAAAAAAAGACACACGGGTAGTGGTCATGTTGCCGAATATCCCGGAAATGATTTATACCTGGCTGGCATTATCCCGGCTCGAAGCCATTATGGTCCCGGTAAACGTGCATTATAAATCATTGGCTTTACGTTATATTATCGACGATAGTACAGCCGACGGTATTATTTTCCATGCTGATTATGAAGAGGATGTTTATTCTGCGACAAGCATATTAAATACCTGTAAAATATTTATCGGTATCGGCGAATGCACCAACGATGAGACCATTAATTTCCAGGAATACACAGAGAAATCCGTATTCGGAGGACCCTATAATTCGGATGAAAATGATACAAATGTTATATTTTACAGCGGTGCCTCCACGGGACCCGCAAAATATGCAAAATATTCCAACTGGCAGCTGTTCAAAAACACGGATGATTATTTATCCGCGATAACCTATAAGCCAAACGATATTATTTTTACCCAGTATCCGCTGACGCATTTTATCGGATATATCGCTGTTATGAATGCCGCGGTGAATGCAGGGGCATCTATTGCTATCTGCGATGTGGAGAATGAGATAGAATACAGCAAAACGATGACAACAGCTCATCCCAGTCACCTTATCGCAAAACCCCAGTATTTTTCATACTTAAATCAGAAAAACGATAAAAATTATCTTCCTGATTCCATTCAGCTTGCCATTACCGGCGGTGGGCGGATGAAGAAAGATATTCATAAAATTTTCAGCAGTATTTATAAAATACCGGTATTTAAAATATATGGCATGGTAGAGGCCGGTCCCTTGTTGACCGTGAATACAAACAGAGATAAACCAACATCTATCGGTACAACCTTATGCAATATATCCATCGTTTTAAAAAACGGCAGTGAAATGGTCAAAGAAGATACTATCGGGGAAATATGTGTTATTTCTACGATTTTAACTGAAGATCTGCAAGATTTGTTGCAAGAAAATATTCATGACGGATGGTATCACACAGGCGATCTTGGACGATGTGATATGGATGGTTATCTGTATTTTGTTGACCGAAAAGCCTATGTCATTCATGTCAGAGGATTTGAAGTATATCCGGAACAGATCGAAACGGTTATTGCAAAACATCCGAAAATAAAGGAAGTGGTTGTTGCCGGAGTATATCAGGATGAATACTCAGAAACGATCCAGGCCTATATTATTGCGGAAGACGGCAAACATCCTGATGATAAAGAATTAATTGAATTTATAAAAAAAGAATTACCCCCGTATCAAATACCGAAAAAATTTGTATATGTGACCCATTTTCCACGGTCGGCAACGGGTAAAGTCGTCAGACAAGCTTTGAAATAAATGAAACCTATTATGGAGGAAATAAAATGGCAATATTGACCAAAGATATTCGAAATATCGCCTTGGTTGGTCATTCAGCAACAGGAAAAACAATCCTCGCAGATGCCTTTTTGCTGAATGCAGGTACTATTAACCGACTTGGTTCAATTCAGGAAGGAACCACGACATCAGATTATTCACCCGAAGAAATTGAACGTCAAATATCACTGCGTGCAGCCCTGGTTCATATTGAACACGAAGGCGTAAAGTTAAATTTTCTTGATACACCCGGTTATATTGATTTTTCCGGAGAATTAAAAGCGGTCTGCCATGTAGTAGATGCAGCGATTTTAGTTGTGGACGCCACTTCGGGTATCGAAATTGGAACCGAATTGGCATGGGACGCCCTGACCGAAAACAATATTCCTCCCTTTATCGCGATCTCTATGTTAGATAAAGAACATGCCGATTTTAATGGTGTTGTAAAGTCATTACAGGACCGTTACGGCGACCGTGTTTTTCCCACACAATTCCCGGTCAATGAAGGTGTTGCGTTTAACAGCATCATAGATATTCTGAAGAAGAAAAAACTGACTTTCGATGAAAACGGTAAATACACCGAAGAAGCTATTCCCGCTGAATATCAGGGACGGGTAGATGAACTTTATGAAAAGTTGGTTGAATTAGTCGCGGAATCCGATGATGTTTTGCTTGAAAAATATTTTGAATCCGGCGAATTATCAGAAGAAGAAATTAACAACGGATTGAAAAACGCTATTTTATCACGGACCCTTTTCCCGTTGGTATGTATCTCATCACAGGAAAATGTCGGTATTAGCCGCTTGACGGAATTAGTAAAGGATTTTGCACCGGCCCCTGATACACAAAGTGAAGTCAAAGGAAAAAAACCCGGAACCGAAGAAGAAATTATCAGAAAAATCGATTCCGCCGAACCCACAAGTATGTTTATTTATAAAAGCATATACGAACAGCATCTCGGCGAAATATCCTTTTATAAAGTGATGTCCGGTTCTTTGAAACCGGGTAATGACCTAAAGAACATGCAGACAAGTGTAAATGAACGATTTGGCGCGATTTTTACAATGAACGGGAAGCATCGGGTTGAGATGAAAGAAATTCAGACCGGTGATATTGGGGCAGTGGTAAAATTAAAAGACACCCATACTTGTAATACCCTCTGTGATCCCAAATTTCCGATTGAATATGATGGAATTAAATTTCCTGATCCCATTATGCGTGTTGCGGTTACAGCATCTGCAAAGGGTGATGATGAAAAGATCGGTGTCGGATTAGCTCAGGTCTGTGCTGAAGATCCCAGTTTCCATTATGTGGTTGACCCGGAACTCAAACAAACGATCGTATCCGGTCAGGGCGAAACACATCTTGAAGTCAATTTAAAGAAGATCGAACAGCGCTACCATATTGAAATTAATCAGGCAGAACCGAAAATTCCTTATCGGGAAACGATCCGCAAGACGGCAGAAGGTCATTACCGCCATAAAAAGCAAAGCGGTGGCGCAGGTCAGTTCGGTGAAGTATTCCTGCGTATTTCACCTAAAGAGCGCGGTGAAGGTATTGAATTCGTCAGTGAGTTGGTTGGAATGAATGTAGACCGCTCCTTTGTTCCCTCAGTGGAAAAAGGTGTTAAAGCGGTTTCCACCGAAGGTCCCCTTACCGCTAGTAAGGTAATTGACATTAAGATTGCATTTTACGATGGAAAACAGCATCCGGTTGATTCGAAAGATATCGCTTTCCAGATCGCAGGACGCGGCGCGTTCCGCGATGCCTTCACGAAAGCGGACCCCATTCTTCTTGAACCGATCTATGAAATTGAGATCAAGATACCGGATGAATATATGGGTGATGTTATGGGAGATATATCCTCACGGCGCGGTAAGGTACTGGGCATGGACAGTGACGGACACCATCAGATCATTAAGGCATCCGTTCCGCTGGCAAACCTGTATAAATATTCCAATATCCTGCGTTCCATTTCTCAGGGACGCGGATTTTACCGTCAGAAATTTTCGCACTACGAATATGTCCCGAAAGAAATTCAGGACAAAGTTGTAGCAGAACATAAACGCGAAAAAGAAGAATCATAATTCACATATAAAAAGTGAAAATATAGATCACAACACGGGCACCGATTGGTGTCCGTGTATGGTTATGACTGAAAAAATGTAATGTTATGCATTTAGTGTATACAAAAGGGAAAAAAATACGCTTGAAAAGTAATAAAAATAATTGTATACTATATCATAATATAAAAAATTGTAAAATAATTTGGTTTTTAAATTAAATATGCATTTAGTAAATATCTTTTTAAATCAAAAAGGGAGAAGAAAGATGAGAAAACTTATTGTTTTAACGGTTTCTGTGGTTCTGTTCGTATTTCTGGTAACGGGCTGCGAATCCTCCGTGATGTCCTACGAAGCTGAAGAAGTACAGACGGAACAGGTAGAGATGGCAAGTCTGGCCAAAGCCGGAGGAGCTTATAATGACTATGGGTATAATTATAATGCGCATTTATTCAAAGGCTCTTATTATAACGTATATGCTAAAAGCGCAGGATTTGCTCCATATAGGGGAGATGATGTTTCTTACTTAGAAGAAAACCCGGGTGCTGAAAACCATTGGGCATGGCCTTACAGAGATATTGATCTATTGATGAAATGGAATGATGCCTGGCTTTCAAAAACCCGCGAAAGACCTTCCAATTATATTGGATCCGGTGCATGGGAAACGAATCATATGAGCGGAGTTGATGAAAATGGTCATTGGACCTATTTTATAAAAATCGCAGCGGCTCCTGCTGATGCGGTTAAAATAGATGGAATCTGGTATACACCCGACGGCAAAGAAATTGGACCTGTTATTTGGGGCGCGTTTGCTATCATTCAGGAAGTTGAAAGCGGTGTTGGCGCTACGTATATCAGTCCTGCCGGTCCCGGATTCGGTAAGTGGTAAACACAGCATAAAAATTAGCAAGAAATAATACAACACGGGCACCATTAGGTGTCCGTTTGTTATTCTGAGAAAAAGATGTTGTTGTGTGATGCAGGGCACATATTGATAATGAATAAGAAATATACTTTTAATATAAGTGAAATTATTGTAAACTGAATTATTGCATAAAAGACTATTGAATAATCTGTTAAGGTAGTATTATGAGCACCCCGGATAAATCTATCGACATTCATTGTAAAAGCCACCAGAGTAAATAATCAGCTGAATATAAATGTTTTTTTATCTTTAAGCTAAGCGGGAACGAATATGAAAAAAGAAACATCAATAAAACTATTTGAGCAAAAACAAATTCGTACCTATTGGGACGATGAGCCGGAAAAATGGTATTTTTCTGTTGTTGATGTTATT
>JAUXEL010000086.1 GCA_030620575.1 Fidelibacterota bacterium | reverse complement strand
TGTTCAATCTGACTTTCGAAAAAGAAACCGGCTAATCCAGCCGGGATCATGGAAATAAAAATATAGATACCCATAGCAAAATGTTCATTGTTGCGCATTAGTGCCGGGTATTTCCGGACCTTCCAAAAATTTCCGAGAAAAGCACCGGTGATTTTTAATACATCCTTCCAAAAAATAACAAGTACGCTGAGGAATGTGCCAAAATGAAGGAATACCGCCAACGTTACGCCGGGCGTTTCAATGTCCAAAAGATATTCTGCCAGCGCAAGATGTCCGGAACTGCTAACCGGAAGGAATTCGGTTAATCCCTGAATGGTGGCTAAAATAATGATCTTTAAATATTCCACATTTATATCCTTTAAAAAAAACCGAACGGGCATTTAACGTTCGGCAAATATGCTCGTTAAAGGCCCCGATTCAATTATTGTACAATTTTCAACAGCCTATAACAAAACAATTCTATGATAATGTTCCTCTCATTTATCCTTGGTAAATTTAAACGGCTTATAAAATAAAAGCAACTCATTTCTGGCAAATTTCTTAGCTGAAACATCCGTTCTTTTACAGCTTGATATTACGGTTCGCAAAAACCAAATACATAAAAAAGATTGACCCCTGATAAAATTTATACTATCTTCGTGACGCATCAAGAGTTCCTTCAGTGGAGCGCCAACCGAGTAACGCTACGGTGGCAAAATGATGTGGACCTGAGAGGTCAAAACGTTATCTTCCCTCTCTTCCTTATTTCATTTATCCTGATGGCCCGGCGTAAATTTATTTTGGTCTGTATATTATTAAAAGGAAACGCTTATGGAAAAAGTCTTTTTTAGCTCAGAGTCGGTAACCGAGGGACATCCTGACAAAATTTGTGATCAAATCAGTGATGCTATTTTGGATGCGGTATTACTAAAAGACCCCCGGGCACACGTTGCCATAGAAACTTTTGTTAAAACCGGTTTTGTGGTGATTGGCGGTGAATTAAGCACCTACGCCGAATACATTGATATGCAAAAGATTGCCCGTAAAACGCTTATTGATATTGGTTATAATTCAGGAGACATCGGATTCAACGGTGAAAATTGCGGAATATTAACTTCAATTTCAGAGCAATCGGCAGATATCAAGGCGGGCGTAGACCGTAATGGTGCCGGCGATCAGGGCATGGTGTTCGGTTATGCTTGTGATGAAACAAAGGAATTGATGCCCTTACCCATTTCTCTGGCACATGGTCTTACAAAGCGGCTCGCCGAGGTCAGGAAAAGCGGCCTCCTTGACTATTTATATCCTGATGGCAAAGCCCAGGTAACTATTGAATATCACGATAATATACCCGCGCGGATTGAATCGGTTGTAGTTTCCAGTCACCACAAAAAAGATGTTTCCCAGAAAATCCTTAAAGCAGATATTAAGCGATATGTCATTCTTCCGGTCTGCGGTGATTTTCTGGATGATAAAACGAGTATTCACATTAACCCTGCCGGTCCATTCACCCAGGGCGGTCCTGTCGCTGATGCGGGTTTAACCGGACGAAAAATTATTGTAGATACCTATGGTGGCATGGCGCGTCATGGCGGGGGTGCATTTTCAGGGAAAGATCCGTCAAAGGTGGACCGTTCTGCAGCGTACATGGCTCGCTATATTGCAAAGAATTTAGTCGCCGCAGGATTGTGTAAACAGTGTGAAATTCAACTGGCGTATGCTATCGGTGAATGTGAGCCAATTTCTCTTCTGGTCGACACTTTCGGCACCGGGGTTCTGTCAAATAATGACATAACTAACATTATCCGCAAGGAATTTCCTCTTACACCCCGGGGCATAATCGAACATTTACAACTACAAAAATCACAGTATCTGCAGACCGCTTCTTATGGTCATTTCGGACGTCCTAAATTTACATGGGAAAAGATTAATAAGGTTGATGTATTAAAGAAATATCTTTAAAACAGAAGCCGGAAGCCGGTAGTCAGAAGAAAGAAGTAAGAAGTTATTAATTTTACATCGGGGGATGAAAAATGAAAGCAAGAAGATACGAAGATCTTATTGTATGGCAAAAAGCACATACATTAGTTAAAAGCATTTATCAAATTTCTAATCAATTCCCTTCAGAAGAGAAATATTCGCTTACAAGCCAATTGTGTAGATCAGCAATATCTATTACAGGTAATATTGCAGAGGGTTTTGGAAGATACCATGCAAAGGAAAAAATACAGTTCTATAATATTTCCATTGCATCGCTGAATGAAACTGATAATTATTTAAAACTTGTTCATGAGTTGGAGTATACAGATACAATAAGCATACAAAAAGAATGTGCAATTGTAAGAAAAATGCTTAGTGCGTATATAAAATCTATAAAAACTACTCCCAACTTCTAGTTTCAGGCTTCAATATTCCCGCTTCTGGTTACTTGCTTCTGGCTTCTGTTTTTTATTGATAACGTCAAAAATTTATGATAGTTTACATACAACAAAAAATGGAACAACAATGAGAAAAACGGATTTTTTTCAAACTGACGATGGTGTAAATATTGCGTTTACCTGCTGGCTCCCGGACGAAGACCCACAAGCGATTGTACAAATTTCACATGGGATGGCAGAGCATGTTTCCCGCTATGAAAACTTTGCACAGTTTTTGTGTAAACATCGCATTGCTGTATATGCTAATGATCACCGGGGACACGGAAAGACCGCGGGAAATATTGAAAATCTGGGATATTTTGCCGACAAAAACGGTTGGATAAAAGTAGTAACGGATATGCGCAGTCTGACAAAAATTATCCGTAAAGACTACCCCAATACCCCTGTTTTTTTAATGGGACATAGTATGGGCTCTTTTCTTGTACGCACCTATATCACCTTGTATGATGATATTCACGGTGTTATTCTCTCGGGTACTGCGGCCAATAATCCTCTGCTTATTGCAGTTGCCCGCATCTTAGGGGTTTTTCACCGACGCAGCAAGGGGGCAAAAACCCCCTCCTCCTTTTTTGATAATATGAGTTTTGGCTCATTTAATAAAAAATTCGAAGATGATGGCGAACTTGCCTGGTTATCCCGTGATAAAGCAATTGTTAAAAAATATATCGATGATCCCTATTGTGGTTTTGTATGTTCTGTTGGTTTTTTTCAGGATCTTTTTTTCGGATTAAATTATATTTCTAAAAAAGAACATAATCAGTGGATCCGTTTTACATTGCCTATATATATTATTTCCGGGGGAAATGATCCTGTGGGTGATTTTGGGAAAGGTCCCAATAAAGTTTCCCATATGTATCACAAACTTCAGCTGGAAGATGTGTCCGTGCAAATCTATGACGATGCGCGGCATGAATTGCTCAATGAAATTAATCACCAACAGGTGTATGACGATATCCTTGAATGGATCACATTTCATATTTAGGAATAGCCTATGGCTTCGTACATTTTGACGTTTGATCTGGGAACATCCAGTGAACGAGCTATTGTTTTTGACCATAATTTTAATATTGTAGGGATGGAGCAGCAGGAATTTCCGCAACATTATCCCTCGCCGGGCCGCGTAGAACAAGATCCAATAGATATTTGGAATACCCAGCTAAGCATTACAAATTCACTTTTAAAAAAACTGCATATTTCCGCAAAAGATATTGCCGGTATCGGAATTACAAATCAGCGGGAAACTACCGTTGTCTGGAACCGTCATACCGGTCAACCGGTGTATCCGGCAATTGTCTGGCAGGATAAACGCACAGTCGCATACTGTGAGACTCTTAAAACGGAAAAATATTCCGCGCTGATCCGGGAAAAAACCGGATTAATTATTGATGCTTATTTTTCAGCAACAAAATTGCATTGGATACTAAATCACGTTCCTGGTGTTCGCACCTTAGCGGAAAAAGGTGATTTGCTGTTTGGCACGGTGGATACCTGGATCATCTGGAATCTGAGTGGCGGTGCATTGCATATTACCGATGTGTCCAATGCTTCACGCACGATGCTGTATAACATAAATACGCTGGAATGGGATACCGATTTACTTGACTTGTTTAATATTCCTGCTGCAATGCTTCCCGCGGTACATGATTCATCGGAAATTTACGGGGAGACCGCGGAAGGTCTTTTGGGGAAAGAGCGCATTCCTATTACCGGTATTGCCGGTGACCAACAGGCAGCGTTATTTGGACAAGGTTGTTTATCACCCGGTATGGCCAAAAACACATATGGCACCGGTTGCTTTATGCTTATGAATACCGGAGAAAAAGCTGTGAAATCCAATCACGGATTGCTGACAACGATAGCTTGGGGTGTTGAAGGAAAGATCACATATGCCCTTGAAGGCAGTGTTTTTATTGCCGGTGCAGCTATCCAGTGGTTACGTGACAATTTACATCTTATTAAAACCGTTGCAGAATCGGAAACCGCGGCTTGTGACGTACAAGATACCGGTGGAGTATATTTTATACCGGCATTCAGCGGACTGGGTGCGCCGCATTGGGACATGCACGTCCGGGGAACAATTTGTGGACTTACTCAGGGTTCTTCCGATAAACATATTATCCGGGCCGCTTTGGAATCTATTGCTTATCAAAGTAAAGATGTTTTAGATGCGATGGAGCGCGATTCCGGGGTTAAACTTGAAGCCCTGAATGTGGATGGCGGCGCAACGAATAATGATTTTTTAATGCAATTTCAAGCAGATATTTTGTCTTGTCCTGTTTTCCGGGTCGATATAGTTGAATCAACGGCACTGGGGGCTGCCTTGCTTGCCGGTCTGGCAATTGGATTTTGGACACAAAAAGATATCTCGCGCAGCCACGGAAAGGGACGTTGCTTTAAGTCGCATATGTCTGAAAATACCCGAAAAGAACTATATCAGGGCTGGTTGCGGGCGGTGAAACAGGCGAGAACGTGTAGAGTGGGAAAAGCGGATGAAAGAAGAAAAAAAGATTGAGAATGGAAAATTGATAATTAAGCGAAACTCAAATTTATTTCTTTTAATCTATTTAATTCATTAATATTTCCAACGATAAATTCATTGTTTGTTCCCACCTCTGTATGTAACGCAAATTCGTTAAGTATTTTTACGGAATTTTCATCATCAATATGAAAATGGTCTCTGTGATTATTTGCAGAATCAAATTCTTTTTTTTCATCATTGGGCATTAATATAATTGCAACTTTTGGAAAAAATGGTAAAATAAAGTGTCTTTTTTCTTTAGATTTGGCTTTTTTTACATAAATACAATTTCTGGGTATTACAAAATCAATTTTCGTTTTATTTTTTATAATATTCACAAAGTAATCTTTAAAGAATCGTGCTTTTGAAACCATTATAATTTCTTCTTGTGTTATAGGTGATATAACGGATGTAAGACTTGTTTTATTTGCCTCAACTAATAAAAATTTACTTCTTTTTAACGTAAACTCAAAAAAATCATAGATGGCGCGCGTTTCTTCTTCTGTTGGTATTAGTTTGTCAGTTTTTCCTTTAGCAAACTCTCTGATCTTTTTTGATATTTCACCAAAAGGACCTTCTATTGTTGTGCTCAAAAAATCTTCACAATCTTTGCTGTAGTAATTTTCAATGGTATCTAATTTTTTTATTCGTTCTGTCTTTATTGAATTATTATGCAGGTCAAGATAGTCAACCACATAACCATCTTTTTTTGATTTATAAGCAAAATTCCTGAGAATTGATTTTGGTATTTGTACATGAGAATTCATAATATTTATAATCTTAGTATTCCATAACGCAATCAAGGTAAAGATCTTGAAAAAAGTTCATGATGAAGAAATTTTTTATATTACAATCTGTGTTAATCTGTGAAATCTGCGGATAGAATTAAACTCCTTTGTATCTTTGTGTTTCTTCGTGTCTTCCGTCTACGTCCACCTGCGCCCCGAAGTATCGGGCCTACAGCGAGACTACGCCAGACAAGTTGTGAGATGCTTTATTTCAACTTATATATCTCGCTGTATTTTTCTTCCAGATATGTTATAAAAGCATCTGCACTTAAGGAGCTTTCGGTAATTACCTGAATTAAATCTTCCGGATCATAACGATGACCGTGAATATGAACTTTTTCGTTTAGCCAGGTTTTCAGCGGAAGTAATTTACCTGCTTCAACATTGCCGGAAAGGTTTGGGATTTCCTTGTCTGCCTGCTCATAAATTTGTGCGCCGTAAAGATTGCCCAAAGCATAAGACGGAAAATATCCGATAGCGCCCATGGACCAGTGCACATCCTGTAAAATGCCCTGTGCGTTGTTTTTTGGTGTAATTCCGAAATAGGTTTTCATTTTTTCATTCCAGATACCCGGCAAATCGTTTACTTTCACATTTTCATTCATCATCATATTTTCTATATCAAAACGCAGCATAATATGCAGAGAGTAGGTAACTTCATCCGCTTCCACGCGAATTAATGAGGGCTCCACGGTGTTAATTATTCGATACCAGTTTGATATATCAACTGCCTTTAACTGCGGAAAATGTTCTTTTAGAACGGGAAGCGCATAGGTCCAAAATTCCCGGCTGCGACCAATCGTGTTTTCCCATAAACGAGATTGACTTTCATGAATACCAAAAGAAGCGGCCCGTCCGAGAGGTGTGCCGTAATTTGCTTTCGGCAGTCCCTGTTCATAAATAGCATGTCCGCTTTCATGAATTGTCGAAAAAAGACCGGATAACAACATATTTTCATTTAAGCGGGTGGTAATGCGGACATCGTCCGGATGAAATCCGGTAGTAAAGGGGTGTGCCGATACATCCTGACGGGCGCGGGTCATATCCAAGCCCATTGCCCCGGCAATTTTCATGCCGAAAGCCCATTGTTCTTTTGTATCAAATTTCTGCTGCAATAGACTTACATCAATTTGCGGTTGCGCTTTAATGCGACCTACCAAATTTACCAAAGGTGTTTTTAACTCCCCGAACAGCGCTCTAATACGTTCCGTTGTCATACCCGGTTCAAACTGATCCAGCAGAGCATCGTAGGGCTTATCTTCATAGCCATAATATTCCGCTTCCTGCTTTTTGAGCGAAATCATTTTTTCTAAGTAGGGAGCAAACGAGGAAAAATCATTATTTTTGCGTGCCTTGATCCAGGCCTGTTGGGATTTGGAAACATGTTTGGACATCTCTTCCACAAAGTGACCCGGAAGATTAGACAACTTTTTTAGATCTTTCCAAACCAAGTACACCAGACGTTTTTCTGTATTATTCATCGTT
>JAUXEL010000161.1 GCA_030620575.1 Fidelibacterota bacterium | reverse complement strand
TGCGAACATACCCGACTGTGATACAACGTCTTATGTTGGCCGTCGTAAAGCAAAACCCGGAGATCCTGCCATTAAAGGATATACCGGATTGCAAAATGTTTTTACATATTACATTCGAAAAATTCAACCTACTCGTATTTTTCTGCCAACCGGTGAAGATTTACATCCGGATCATAAAATCGTGTATCAGGAAGTTATAATCTCCATGTTTCATGCAGGTGGCAATATTTGGCCGGAACTTGGTGAACCTACAGGTGCCCCAATGGCGTATGAATTTGGTGTGTATTGTGATTTTCCGTCAGCCCCGAATTTAAAAATTGAAGCCGATGACGAAGTTTTTCAAAAAAAACTCGATGCGATCCTTACATATAAATCGCAGGAACAAATTGCATCGCCTGTGAAAGGCGTGAAAGAAGGTGGTCCTCTGGAATACCTTCGTGAAATAGAATTCAGATTTTATTCGGTGAATAATTATAAAGATTTATTCTAAATATTAAATAAGTAAGGGACGCAGGAAACTGCGTCCTTCTTTTTAAGGAGAATTATTGGAGCCTGTCACATTACGCCGCTTTACACAAAACGCTGAGAAAAAAATACTGTTTTGTGGAGATGACAATATTGATCTATCGGCGATATATTTATCTTCTATTTTGTATGCTGAAGGATATGATTTCGATTATGTTCCTTCCGCACTGCAATTTCCGCATGAACTGGATATAAACAGTTATGATCTTATCATTTTTAGTGATTATCCGCGAACACAGTCAACAAATAAACAGCTTCTTGCTATAAAACGCTATATTGAAAACGGCGGATCGTTTTTGATGATTGGCGGCTGGGAATCCTTTACAGGCTTGAATATTGAATATAAAAACTCTCCCATAGAAGATGTGCTGCCTGTGTTTTTGCAGGATACTGATGATCGCATAAATTACGATCAGGGTATTATAGTTATGCCGGGCAAAGACAAGCACCCGATAAACCGGGGACTGGATTGGGAACGCCCGGGTATTATCGGTGGATATAATGCCTTTATACAAAAACCCGGTACAGAGCTATGTTTGCTTGGGGTCAAAATGCATATTTCCAATAATCAGGATGCGATTCAAATTCAGTTCTGCAAAGAAGATATTCCCTTACTAATTATTGGTAACGCAGAAAAGGGCAAGGTGGGTGCATTGGCATTTGATCTGGCACCGCACTGGGTAGGGGGATTTATTGATTGGGGTAAACAGCGAAAGCGCATCAATTTTAATAATGGATTTATTGAAGTGGGGGGATATGTACTATCGCTTTGTTAAAAACCTGATAGCAAGCATGTTTTGAATGACAAAAGAAAAACGAGAAAGATTAACTTTGATGATCACACTGAACTTGATCAACACGGATAAAAAAGCATTATCATGTTAATCCTGTTATCCTGTCAAACAATTATCAGGTCAAGACGATAATCAGTAGTTAAAATAAGCAAAGGAGCAAACGAAGAATGAGATTAACTTTGATGATTACACTAAACTTGATCAACACGGATAAAAAAGCATTATCATGTTAATCCTGCCTGCCCGGCGTAGCCTTGGCGTAGTCGGGTTATCCTGTCAGACAATTATCAGGTCAAGACGATAATCAGTAGTTAAAGTAAGCAAAGGAGCAAACGAAGAATGAGAGGAAATGCTATCGTGGCCCAAACCGGCGGACCAACTGCCGTGATCAATTCAAGTCTGGCCGGAATAATTTCACAATGCCTTAAAGAAGAAAATATAGAACAGATATGGGGATGCCATTTTGGCATGAAAGGACTTCTGGAAGAAGATTTTATTCATCTTGAAAATGCACCCATTGATACCTTGCAACATACGCCGGGAAGTGCTTTGGGCTCCTCCCGTATAAAACTGAAAACAGAAGATATGCCCCGTGTACTGGAAATATTTAAAAAATACAGTATCCGCTATTTTTTCGGAATTGGCGGAGATGACACCCAGCTTAATGTCTACGAAGTGGAAAAATACTGTAAAGAACAGGGCTATAAACTTTATGGCACGGGTTGCCCAAAAACCGTAGATAATGATCTGCCGCTAACGGATCATACACCCGGATTCCCCTCTGCGGCTCGCTATACGGCATTATCGGTATACCAGGGAAGGCGTTTAACCCGGGATATGCAGAACGTGGACCAGTTTGTAATTTATCAAACCATCGGTCGCAGTGCCGGTTGGCTGGCAGCTGCGCGCTATGCATTCAAGGATAAGGAATCGGATCCACCGCATATCATTTTAATACCGGAAATATCCTTTGTGGAAGAAAAATTTATTACATACTTCGAATCATGTTATAAAAAATACGGATTTGTATCCATTATCTGCGGAGAAGGTGTTACTGATGAGAATGGTAACCCCGTTTCAGCTACAAAAGTAAAGGATGATTTTGGGAATAAAGAATTTGGAGCCATGGGCGGTGTATCGGTCGGAATGGAAATTCATAAAATTATTTCCAAACATTTTCCGGAAATGCGTGGAGAGTTTCAGGTAACGGAATCGCTTCCCATGTGTGCGGATGACCGGACGGTGGATATTGATGTCCAAGAAGCTTTTTTACTTGGAAAAAAGGCCGTTGAATTGGCTGCCCGGGGGGAATCCGGATTAATGAGCGTAATCGTACGTGAAGCAGGACCGAAGTACAAGATTCATATTGATGCTGTTCCCTTACGCGATGTGGGCGGGAAACAAAAACCGATTCCGGCAAAATATATTGCAGAGAATGGCATGAATATGACGGCGGCATTCAAGGAGTATATTGTGCCTTTAGTTGGACCAAAACCAATCTATGCTGACTTAGAAACATGTAAAAAAGTTAAAAAAATAGATTAATCATAAAACCAAGGAAAGAATAATGAGATTAGACAACCCAAAATATGCAAAATATGCTCTTTGCAGGGAGATGCTTGAAACGGTTGATGTGATTCGCGACTTTAAAACTAAAGATCTTAGCAAAGCTGTTAAATCATTGAAAGAAACAGGGAAATTATTTATGACCGGAGAAGGATCATCACGAATTTTCCCTGCAAAACACACGATAAATATTATACAGAAGAATAATTTTTCTCTCACAGCATATACGGAAGGTAGTCGCCAGGCTGCCGAGTTAAAATTGAATGATTATACGGTCTTTGGCGCTTCGAATTCAGGAAAGACAAAAGAAGTTATTTCTTTATTTAAAACAAGAGAAGCAGCCGGAAAATTTGCTCTCATAGCGCATGCAGATACTCCCTTGGGCGCAATAAGTGATGATGAATATATTTTAAATTGTGGGAAAGAAAAGGCTGTCGCTGCAACAAAAAGTGTTATTGAACAGGCTTTATTCTATCATAATCTTATCAAGGCGTTTTTGGGAACAACATGTACAAATACAGAAGAACTTGCTGAAAAATCAAAAGAAGTTCTGGAAATGGAAATTGATCCGGCAATTA
>JAUXEL010000011.1 GCA_030620575.1 Fidelibacterota bacterium | reverse complement strand
TGGTATAGACCGTAAATTTCCCATCCCTTAATCTGTTTAATCCACCGCCGTCCGTGCCAATCCAGAGACTGCCCTCTCTGTCCTCATAGATTGACTTCACCATGTCGTTAGACAATCCATCCTTGGTGGTAAAGGCTGTGAATTCCCCATCCTTCAATCGGTTAAGGCCACCACTATATGTGCCAATCCAGAGACTGCCCTCTCTGTCCTCATAGATTGACCACACCATGTCGTTAGACAATCCCTCCCTGGTGGTATAGACCGTAAATTTCCCATCCCTTAATCTGTTTAATCCACCTCCTGTGCCAATCCAGAGGCTGCCTTTTCTGTCCTCATAGATTGACCTTACAAAATCGTTAGACAATCCCTCCCTGGTGGTATAGACTATGAATTTCCCATCCCTCAATCGGTTGAGCCCGCCCCCTCCTGTGCCAATCCAGAGGTTGCCTTCTCTGTCCTCATAGATTGACCTTACAAAGTCGTTAGACAATCCCTCCTTAGTGGTATAGACTGTAAATTTTCCATCCTTCAATCGGTTGAGCCCGCCCCCTCCTGTGCCAATCCAGAGGCTGCCCTCTCTGTCCTCATAGATTGACCACACCATATCGTTAGACAATCCCTCCTTAGTGGTATAGGCTGTGAATTCCCCATCCTTCAATCGGTTAAGACCACCACCATATGTGCCGATCCAGAGACTACCTTTATAATCCTCAAAAAGTGTTAAAATGTGACTGTTTTTTATATCCTCTGTATTTCTCTTGTCAAACACAGTGAACCTTACGCCATCGAAACGCACAAGACCTTCCTGAGTTCCGAGCCAGATGTAGCCATCACGAGTCTGAAGTATAGCTGTTATAGTGTTTTGCGGGAGTCCATCCTCTATCTGCCATACATCATGAACATCCTGTGTAATGGCTTTTTTAGGATCAAGTGCCCAAGTAGTAATAGGCTCACTCAAAATTATGATCAAAAGAAGAAATCCAACCGGTTGAAAAAATAAACAACTTAATTTCTTTTTCATCATTTGCCTCTCTAATTTATACTGCTAAAACTTAATCCCATTCAACGTACAGGAAACGTAAAATGTAACACCCTTGTCCACTTCCACTTCTGCCATCACTTTTCCCCGTGTTTATGAATTATTTTCTGATCACTTACCATTATTTACTTGCCTTCCAATTCTTTTATCTTATCTTTCAACTCTTTGATCCTGAATTCTCTGTCCACGAAAAGTTCATTGAATTCTTCAAGTTTTTTGTTTTTTTCTTCTAATTCTTTGGTGCGTTCTTTTACCAGCTCTTTGAGGTGATCGCGGTATTTCTTTAGTTCTTCATGGGCATTGTGAAGGTTTTCTTTTGCTTGCTCGAGTTCGTTAATTTTTTGCTGCAATTCTTGTGTTCTTTTTGCTACTAATTCTTCTAATAGCAGCGCTAATTTTTTCTTTACCCGATAACGATAATAAATAATAAAGGTGATTAACAGAACAATCAATAGACCTAACATAAACTGCAATCTCTCTGTCCGGACTTTTTCCAACTGCAGCTTATAGGTTTGATTTTCTTTTTCCTTTTTCTCCGTTTCATATTTTATTTGCATTTCGGCGATTTTTTCACTGAGCTCTTCGGAAAAGAGATTTTTCGTTAATTCCGCATAATCTTTCTGATATTTGAGTGCCTTTTGATAATTTTCTCTTAATTCGTGATACAGTGAAAAATTATATAAATTGTCTCTAATCAGTCCTTTATTTTCAAGATATTTTGCCAATTTCTGAGATTCCAAAATATACGGATAGGCTTTTTCCGGTTGATTGTTTAATAGAAAATATTCGGCAATATTATAAGTAGTGAGAGCAATTTCCCACTTATCGCCAAGTTCCCGAACGATTTGCAATGATTTCAAACGATATTCGAAAACACGCCCCGTTTCTCCGGATGCTAAATATACGTTCCCGATGTTATTATATAACTGGGAAATACCCATTTTATCATTGATTTCATTGCTAATATCCAAAGCCTTGAAATAGTATTCTAACGCTTTATCATATTTAGCCGTTTTACTCATTACATTTCCGATCGTATTTAACGCCTGAGAAATATATTTCTTATCACCAATTTGATATCTCAAGTTTAAATTCTTCTGAAAATATTCCAGCGCTTTATCAAAATTGTTCAGATAGAAATTTGCCTGACCGATATTAAGATAAGAATTTGCAATTCCGCTTTTATCATCGATTTGTTCCATGATTTTTAATGCTTTCAGGAAGTAATCCATGGATTTTTGACTATCACCCAGATTGTTATAGGCAACTCCCAGATGATTGAAAGCCTCGGCTTTGGAATTTTGATCATGAAATTTTTCAGATAAATCGACAGCCTGTTCCGCAAACGCAATTCTCTCATTGGGCGGCAATTCCCAGTATATTCCCGCTAATTTATTTAATACAACGATTTTCTCTTGATCAGATACGTTTTCTAATCGGCTTTTTAGCGTATCTATCTCTCCGGCAAAAGCAATTAAAATATTTATGAATAAAAAAATTATTATTGATATAAAAAACCCTCTTTTAATATTCATTTTTTCCTCGTTGTTTATTTGTGTAATTCTAAATTTATTATTTTCATTCTCTTTCCCATGGGATTATGCCAGGGGTATCCCTTTGGAAAAATCTCATTTCTTTTTCTTTTTTTTCTCAAAACAAATTAAATAATTCCAATCAACATATTAAATATTTCCCGAGTAAATCCATTTAATCTCGGGGTTTGTTTGGCTCAAGATATGGTAAGTAACCAGTTTTTTCTTTGTCATGCATATATTATTACTTTATATAATATGATAAAGTTTAATACCAATAAAAGCAAGGTGTTTAAATAAATTTTTTTTTGTCTTTATTTCTTCCTGTTTTAATGTCAGGTAAAGTTATTCAGTATTTTCCCTGAAATATTCTTATTATCGCTTGGAAGCACGGTTACAATAAATTAGTTTTTAGTAATAAAACAAATTCAACAATGAGGGAGTGCATATGAAACGTATTATCATATTATTGCTCAGTTTACTGTTTTTGGCAGGATGCAATGAAATAACCGTTATGAGTTACAATATTCATGCAATGCGGGGCATGGACGGCGTTATAGATGCGGAACGTATTTGTGATGTGATCATGGCAGAAAAGCCAGACTTGGTGGCTCTACAGGAGGTGGACCAACTTACCGAGCGTAGTGGGTACATGGATGCTTTAGCTGTCATGAAAGAACGTTGCGATATAGACGGTATTTTTATGAAAACCTTTGATTACCAGGGCGGTGGATTCGGGAATGTCATCTTATCCCGTTTTCCTATTATTGAGCAGCGGGTAGTGGATCTTCCGGCCCGGGAAAATTATGAAGCGCGTTTACTGATGATGGTCAGCTGTATTACAGATCGCGGAGATACCGTTCATTTTTATAATACCCATTTAGATCATCATTCCGGGGATTCCGACCGGCCCGTTCAAATAGCTGCTATTATTGATGTAGTTACATCGGATAATGCCACCGTGATATTGGCGGGTGATTTAAATTGTCAGCCCGGTAGCGAACCGTTGAATGCCCTGGACAAGGTATTGATCCGCTGTGTATCAGAAGAAAAAACCTATCCCGCGGATATTCCGGAACGTATCATTGATCATATTTATTATGATTCCAATAGCGGATTGCAATGTAAAAGTATCTACGTTGTTAATAAGACCGTAGCATCGGATCATCGGCCGATCGTGGCGAAGTTCAAAATGCCGCGTTAAAAATCATGCAATCCACGGCTTAAAACTTCCCGACCCCGAAGCTTCAGGGCGGAACAAGCTGTGGCTATTCAACCATGGCTATTCAGGCAAAAACAATTATTTCGAAAAAATAAAAAAAGGTAAGTTGAAAGTCTTACCTTTATTTGTACCCGGGGCGGGATTTGAACCCGCATGTCCGATGGACACTAGACCCTGAACCTAGCGCGTCTGCCAATTTCGCCACCCGGGCTGAAATGCTTCAATAAGCAAATTATTTAATTTTTTCTTCAGCCTGAAGGTGGATAATTTCGCTTTCAAGCGTCATAACTTTATTTTTCAAATCGCGAATTTGTGATATCATATCGTCAATATTTTCAAGATCCTGCATGCTATAGTCATGTTTTTCAGAAATACGCGCTGCGGTTTTGTCGCCCAGTTCTTGATAGCACTTAAGCAATATCCGTTGTGTCTGAAAAATTTCATATTTGAGTTTTCCGATATGACCAAAATCACCCGCTTTTTCCTTAGTAACCTGATAGGCTTCATCAATCTTTGGACTGAGGCCTTCCCACCATTGGGCTAACTTACTTTTCGTTTTATAGAATGTATTCATTTTATGCTCCAACTAACGACACAATGTACATGATAATAATCTGTCTGTCAATGACAATATCACAGATAAAAATAAACTATTTTATAAATGATGGTCTGTAATATGGAAATTTATTTCATTATTGATCTTAATCGTTGGATTTTCAGAAACACGTCCGATAGTTGTTGATGTAAGATTGTAATTTGAGGTGATCCGGGCCAGATCTATGAGATGTTTTTCATCTAATGACACCAATACCGCCGCCTGCGGTTCTCCAAAGATAAATTCATGTTCTGAGCTTTTCCTCTCGGAATAGATCTTTACGCCGAAACCTGCTCCGCATGCCCGGTGAAGTGCGGTAATAAGTCCGCCGCGCTGTATAGGTGTTGCAGATGCAATAATACCTTTTTTCACACATTCCTTTATAACATCCGTAAGGACAACGAGTGTGCCGGTCATTACACCCGCGGGCGAATAGCATGTATTTAATCCCATTGCCTGCGCATAAGCCGACCCTTCGAGTGTACCATTCGGATCGCCCAGCAGACAAATAAACTGTCCCGCCTGACTGAATATTTGCGGAATTTGAAGTGCACCGTCCTTAGTAATAAAAAATAGTTGCAGGCGATTGGTTTTCCCCGGAACAATGCAATTGTTCGTTACCGGAACCCCGAAGAGTTTAGCACTTTGATTAATAGCTGTAAGCATAAGACCCAGATCCTGGGGTGTTTCCGCGGTTGTTTCAATAAAACAGGTCAGCGCCACCGGCTGTTGTCCGCGGATATGCAAATTAACAATGCTTGATAAAGTATGTAAACGCAATCCGTTTTCACTGAAAGATGTTCCGTTTAAAGGGAAAGGATAAATATACAATTCCGGTAGATTTTCAGAGATATTAAATGCTTTGGGTGCTGTATTCTGTGCTTCATTCCGGAGAAATGTTAAAACTGTTTGAATGTCTTCAGGATAGGAAGGTTTTTCTTTAAATTGCGGAATGTCCTGATGATCCGAAGAAAAAACAGCTGTGTTATTGCTTTTTTCCCGCTTTGTCTGCTGTAGTATTTCCAGAGTGTTAAGCGGAATTTCAAGCAGACCGTCTTCATTATCCAGACTTAAAATCGGGAAGGCAACTGTTTTACCGATAAAAACGGGCGGATCGTCAAACGCGTCGCAGACCTGTTTGAATGCTATATTTTTATGGTTTGCAACAATATAAAGCAATCCGCTTTCAAGGACAGGAAAGAGGCGTTGATGCGACGCGGTAATATGGCCGCCGGTGTTTGTGGAAACACAAACACGGCACAGTCGCTCCCAAGGGCTTTCATCCCGGATCATGGCAACATGGTCCGCATTTTTAGCCGCAGATGTCAGCGACTGTGCGGCAGCTTTAGCTGCGGCGGCCTGAATATAGATGTGATAGTCCGTATAACGGGGGGCAAGGATTTTTTCTTTTTCGGGTTTATTAATACCTAACATGATTGCACCGTTGGCATGATGATAATATGCTATAGTTTCAAGATGCCGGGTTGTCATATCCAGTTGGCAAAGTTTTTCATCAGCATAATTATTGATATAAAGATAATGCTCATCGTCGATATTCAGGAATTGCGATTGGGATTCACTGTAACGGGCAAAACGCTTTTTCTTATCTTCCGCTTCAGGATTGAAACACGCAAAGACGGTCTGTTCTATCTTTGAGGGTTCCCGTCCAAGGAGTTGTTGCAGGTATGTAATAAAATCTGTCATAGTTATTTTTATACTCGCTTATCGCCATTAATTAAAACCACCCGTAAATTACAGTATAAGCAGGTAAATTGTGAGGGTTTTTTCATGTAAATAGTTATCTTTTTATTATACCATTTCCAGCTTGAAATTTATCTGTATTTTTTATAACTTTTTTTTATTCAATATCATCCAATGAGGTTCTATGGACAAGCAGCACATTCAATCACGCATTTACGCCCAACGCCGGTTCTTTGCGAACGGTAAGCCAAAAAATATTACCTTTCGTATTGCGGCATTAAAAAAATTGAAAACGATGATCATCCAAAATGAAACTATGATCATGGATGCTTTATGGCAGGATCTGCATAAATCACAGTTTGAAAGCTATGCCGCAGAAATAAGATTAGCATTAAAAGAAATCGATTTTCATCTTCGTCATCTTCGCGAATGGGCAAAAACGGTGCGAAGACCCACACCGCTTGTGTTATTTCCGTCCCGAAGCCGGGTAATGCAACAACCCTATGGTGTGGTTTTAATTATGGCACCTTGGAATTACCCCTTTAATTTGTTAATGACTCCGCTGGTCGCTGCGATATCTGCCGGGAACTGTGCTATACTTAAGCCTTCTCCTTATACTGTAGCAATGTCTGAATTGTTTGAAAAAATGATATCCGAAACCTTTCCGCCGGAATATATTACGGTCATTCAGGGAAACCGCGAAATTAATCAAAGGTTATTAGAGCAACATTTTGATTACATTTTTTTTACGGGTGGCGCCCAATTGGGTAAAATCGTAGCAAAAGCTGCCGCGGAGCACTTCACGCCTGTTACTCTGGAACTTGGCGGAAAGAGTCCCTGTATTGTGGATAAAGATGCCAATCTTCAAAAAGCCGCGCGGCGCATTGTATGGGGTAAATTTCTGAATGCCGGGCAGACCTGTATTGCCCCGGATTATCTTTTTGTTCACCGGGACATTAAAACCGCTTTACTGGAAAAAATCAAAGCAGAGATTACCCGCCAGTTCGGCAATAAGCCCTATGAGAGTCCGGATTACCCGCGTATCGTTAACGATAAAGCCTTCGACCGCTTAAGCGGGTATCTTCAAGATGCTCATATTATATGCGGCGGAGAAACACGCAAAAAAGAGCGCTATATTGCGCCCACCGTTTTAGATAAAGTAACAACAAATACACATATAATGCAGGAAGAGATATTCGGTCCCATTTTGCCGGTAATGGATTTTGACACATTAAATGAAGTTGTTGATTTTGTATCAAACAGAGAAAAACCTTTGGCTTTGTATTATTTTACAAGAAATATGCGCAAGGCAAAGAAACTACTGCAGCAAACCAGTGCCGGTAGCGGATGTATTAACGATGTCGTGATCCAATTCGCGAATAACCGCATCCCCTTTGGCGGAGTTGGAAACAGCGGTATGGGCAGTTATCATGGAAAACATAGTTTTGATACATTCAGTCGACAGCGCTCTGTTATTATTTCACCCACCTGGTTCGATATTCCAATAAAATTTGCGCCCTATAAACAAAAATTAAAGCTGCTTCGCAAACTGTTTTAAACTAATAATTAACCTACCCGGCCCCGCCCCGACCCATCGGGGCAAAGGCAGGATGTTTCTTGTTCATGAATCAATTTGCTGGATGATGACAAGTGATAAATTTTAGATGATGGACATATTCTCTTCATCAGCCCATTAACTCATCGACTTAACTTTTTATCTTTTGTCTTGTGTGGAGCATAGGAGGCTCGAACTCCTGACCTCTGCATTGCGAACGCAGCGCTCTCCCAGCTGAGCTAATGCCCCGAGTTGTCAATTATAATTTTAATACCAAGCGCGCAACCGTCTCAATATGTGCCGTATGCGGAAACATATCTACGGGCTGGATCTTTTCCACGGCATATCCCGCCGCTACAAACAGAGCAATATCCCGCGCCTGTGTACCCGGGTTACAACTCACGTATACAATACGTGACGGATACAGAGCAATGAGCTGCTTAATAAATTTTGGATTCAATCCGGCGCGTGGCGGATCCACAATAGCAACATCCGGTTTTTCCAATGATTGGATCAAATCTTGATTACTCTGCAGAAAGATATCCAAATTGGCTTTAAAGAACCGACAGTGCGGCACATTATTCCGGATAGCATTCTTTTCAGCATTTTTTACGGCATCAGCGACAACTTCGAAACCAATCACCTGCCGGACCCGGTTTGCGAGGTACATCGCAATGGAGCCTATGCCGGAATAAAAATCCCAAACCACATCATCGGGATTTAATTCTGCAAAATCCACAATAGTATCATAAAGTTGTTCCGCGCCTTTTGTATTGGTTTGAAAAAAGGCGTTTGCAGATATTTCATACTCCAATCCACCCAAATTGTCACGGATCACTTCCTGACCATACAGCAGCACTTCCCGTTCTCCGATGGAGTAGTCACCCATTGCGTTTGTGATATTATTAACAATAGAACATATATTTGGAAACTTTGCAGTAATGCGTTGTACCAGCGGATTAAGCAAGTTTTTATCCTCATAGCGAGTTACAATATTGAGCATGATCTCGCCGCTATACTCACCTTTTCGTATCATGACATTACGTAAAAATCCGCTATGATCACGCGGTTTATTCAGTGTAATATGCTGATCTTTTGCCCATTTCCGGACTTCCCGGAAAATAGCATTCCGCTTTTCATCCTGCAACAGACAGGCATCAATATCCAGAACTTTATCGAAGCGACCGGGAGCATGAAGTCCAATCGCGAAATCACGGGATGTGCCCGGATCATTTTCTTTTAGCAGCCAGCGCGATGTTCCGGCGGAGAAATCCATTTTATTGCGATAGGCATATATTTTAGGGGCGGGCAGGGTCGGTAGAATAGGAACATCCGCTAAATTTGCCAAATGGGCATAGGTTTCTTTTACCTGCCGGGTTTTCATTTCCAGCTGCTTGTCATAAGCAAGATTTTGAAATTTGCAGCCGCCGCAATCAGTAAAATAAGGACAGGGTGGATTTACATAGTCAGGTGATTGAGTAATAATTTCTTTCACGATCGCTTCGGCAAATCCCGGTTTCTTTTTAATAATGACGACTTTAACTACCTGACCCGGCAGGACATCACGAACGAAAATCACAAAATTATCCATCCGGGCAATGCCCTTACCACCAAAGGCGATGCTTTCTATGTAAAGCTCAAGCACATCATTTTTTTTAATAGTTATCATGGGTCCTTTTTCCATAGTAAAAATGTAGAGAAAAACAACGGAATAACAAATTAGAAAAATTCCAGAGCACAGAAAAAACCCATTCCAAGTTTTTTATTTTCCATTGAGCATTTTCCGGCGCTGTTTCCAGTCGGGAAGAATGCTTTCAAGCAGTGCGTAAAATGCCTTATTGTGTGCGGGAACCTTCAGATGACACAATTCATGAATGATCACATATTCGATGGATTCCGGAGCGTGTTTTATCAATTCGGTATTTAAGGTGATAACTCTATTTACGGTACAGCTGCCCCAGCGACGTTTCATGCGGTAAAAGCGCAGAGAAGGTTTTGGCAAATGCAAATATTTCAGTGAAACGGTCTTTTCATGAAACCACGGTGTCAAAACATGCACTGCTTCTCCGCGATACCAGCGGTTCAGCACAGTTTTTACTGCCATGGGATCTTCCGGATGCTTCAGGGATACTTCCAATATTCCATTCTCAAGTTGCACAGCAGGCGTAACAGCCCGGGTCAATTTCAAAGCATATAATTTTCCGAGGTATTTATGTTGTTCATTTTCGATATAGTATTTTGGTGCTTCAGGAGGATGGGCTTCAAAGTGCCGGATATGTTTATTCATCCAGGCGCTGCGTTTGTTAAGAAAGAGATTCAACTGCTGATCTGAAACCCCGAAGGGAACTTTTGCAACAATACGTTGGGAAGGATAGACTGCCAGAGATAGTCTCTTACGCTGGCTGTATTCAATATCTACCGCGAAATTTCGGCTTGAATGCGGAATGATAATAATTTTATTTTTTTTCATCAAGATTCGGCTTACGCAGAGTTGTCAGGATAGTTTCTGCTAGTTTCAGTGGAATATGTGCTTTTTCCGCAATGATTTGCGGATTTTCTTTTAAAATATTTTGGACGGATCCAAACGCAGTCAATAAATGTTTACGTCGGATTTCGCCGATGCCGGGAATATCATCAAGGGCACTTTTCACCATGTTTTTGCTGCGTTTACTGCGGTGAAAACTGATCGCGAAACGGTGCGCTTCATCCCGAATACGCCGCAAAAGAATGACTGCCGGAGAGGTTTTGGGAATATTTTGCGCCTGTGAATAACCCGGGACAAACACCTCCTCTAAACGTTTTGCTAGTCCGATAACCGGAATATTATTCAGTCCCAGTTTATCCAAAACAGATTTTGCTACGTTTAGTTGTCCTTTCCCGCCGTCAATAAGGATTAAATCCGGTAATAGGGAATTTTCATTAAGAAGCCGCTTATAACGCCGTGAAATCACTTCTTGCATGCTTTTGAAATCATCAGGTTTATCCACAGAGGTGATAATAAATTTTCGATATTGCGAACGTTTTGCATCACCATTCTCAAAATACACCATAGATGCAACGGTTTCTTTTCCCTGGAAATGGGAAATATCAAAACCCTCGATACGTAGCGGGGGTGCTGATAAATTCAGGGCTTGTTGCAGGGCTTCAACCATCTTTCCCGGTTGAGTAGAGAATTTCATTTTTTGCAAAAGGATATCTTTCAGGAGCATATCGGCATTTTTTTTTGCCAGAGTAAACAGCTTGGCCTTTTTGCCCCGCTCCGGTTGAATAATGTGAATGGTGAAGCCCGCCAGCTTTTTAAGATACGTCTCAAAGAGATGAATATCCTGGTCAAGTTCAACAAATACCTCTTTGGGAAAAAGATTGGTTTTTGAATAATAACTGCGGATAAAATCTTTGAGTATATCCTGATGGATTTGATGTTCAATATGTTTTAAATGAAAACGTTCACGTCCGATCAGCAAACCCTCACGTAAACGGAAAACAACCATTATCGCGTCGTGTTCTGCCGTTGATAGCGCAATAACATCCCGGCTTTTAAAATCTGTTTGGACCACTGACTGGGTATTTGTGTACTTTTTCAGGATCTGTAGTCGATCCCGGATATGTGCGGCATTCTCATATTGCATAGTAACGGAAGCTTCTTCCATTTCACGACTAAAACGCGCAATGACCGGTCGGGTATTGCCGTTTAAAAAACGAACAATTTCATCAATAATAATGCGGTAAGATTCCGGGGAAATATTTCCGGTACAGGGCGCATCGCAATTTTTCAGATGAAACTGCAGACAAGGTTCGTCGTCCGGATTTCCGCCGGGAGCTATTCTTTTTCGGCAGGTACGAACAGAAAAAATTTTATAAATAGTTCTCAGTAACTTTTTTATGTGCCCCTGATCGGTGTAAGGACCAAAATAGCGGGAGCCGTCCCGGAGAACTTTCCGGGTGAAAAAAACGCGAGGAAAGGATTCATCTGTAATACAGATATAGGGATATGTTTTATCATCTTTCAGCATCATATTGTAGCGGGGAGCGTGCTGCTTAATTAAATTATTTTCAAGTAAGAGAGCTTCCACTTCCGAGTCGGTAATAATCCACTCAATATCCGTAATTTTTGAAACCAGCATCCGGGTTTTGGGGTCTTGTACCTTTCCGCGGAAATATGACACCACCCGATTTTTTAAAGATTTAGCTTTTCCAACATAGATGACCATGTTGTTCTGATCATAATACAGATAGACGCCGGGTTTGTTTGGTAACATTTTTAGCTTCAATTTGATGATATCGGTCACAGTTTTCATAGCTCGGTTTGCACTCCAGTAGGAAAAATCATACATTTACGTGTAAAATGCAACGAAAACAAACGACAGTTTTTCCTGTTTACCCTAAACAAAGAAAGGAGGGGGATATGAATAGGAATTCAGCAAATCGTGTTATTCTTGTCGGTTACATAGGGGTGACACCTGAAGTGAAGGCGACTAAGAATGACAAGAAATTTTCTCATTTTACCATAGCCACCAATTACGGTTGGCGGGATGCCCAGGGAGAGTACCAGGATCGTACTGACTGGCATCGTGTGGTTTGCTGGGGAAATTTAGCCGAGTACAGTAAGCGGCTTGTTAAAGGCCAACAATTGTATGTTGAAGGCAGTCAGCGGACCCGGGAATGGATCGATGGTGATAAAAAGAAACATTATATCACAGAGGTCTATGCCGAAATACTTACGCCGCTTGGTAAACGCAAAGAAAAGCCCGAAGAAGGTGCGGAAGCTAAAGCGGACGAAAAGACAGGGGACGATGTCCCGTTCTAACGGGAGCATGCTACAAGAAGGGGGATGATGTTTCATTGTCCCCCTGGTATTAATATCCACGGCTTAAAAGCCGTGGATATTCAACTGTGACCATCAAAAAACCGCAGCAAATTAGGCATCGCCATTCAATGAATAGCCCAGCCTGTTCCGCCCTCGATTCGGGATGCTTTAGCTCGGGGATGAAAAATTTTTAAAAAAAGGGAGTTTTAACCCCGTAGAATGTCCTTTGCATAACCCTAATAAAACTGGAGATAAGAATGCCTTTTATTAAAATTTGGGTTCATCTCATCTGGGCAACTAAAAACAGAAAGCCATATTTAACAAAAAAAATCCGCACAAAAGTTTTCTCCCATATTCGCGATAATGCCAAAGAAAAAGGAATCCACCTTGATTTTATAAATGGCTACAAGGAGCACGTTCATATTCTTTTCTCAATGAATCAAGAACAATCAATTGCTAAAATTGTTCACCTATTAAAAGGGGAGTCATCGCACTGGATAAATGAAAATAAATTAATCAAATGTAAATTTAGCTGGCAGGAAGAATATCTTGCTGCTTCAATCAGCCCTTCAGCAGTAAATACAGTTAGAGAATATATCAAAAATCAGGAAGAGCATCATCGCATAAAATCTTTTACTGAAGAATATCAAATATTTGTGGATAAATATGGATTCGAGATTATTGAAAAATAATGGGTTAAAACCCAATTATTTGTTGAATCAAATGATCCACGCCTTGAAAGGCGTGGCTACTCAACCATAGCTATTCAATGAATAGCCCCGCCTTTTAAGGCGGGGATAAGAAAAATAAAATAAGCCGGGGTTTTAACCCCTTGGAAAAAAGAATGAAAAATAAAAATTCCAGATTATTGGGAAATAAAGGATTGAAATCCAATTATTTGTTGAATCAAATAACCCACGGCTTAAAAGCCGTGGCTACTCAGGCGTGGCTATTCAGCCGGGGATACTCAACCGGGGTTATTCAAACAAACTGCGGCAATTCAAACCGTAAATCGTAAGCAGTGAACAGTACCTGTCTTCTAAAGCTTGATGTGATAAGATATTCAGACAGGATCCCGGATATACAGGATATAAAAAGACTGAAGACATTCGAGATCTCTTTCAACTTTTTAACCCTCAACCCTCAACTCTCAACTCCTCAATGTCCCCCCATATCCCAGGAAAGATGAAATTTAGCTTGTTGGATACTTTCCGCGAGATTAACACCGATGCCGATAGTGATCCGGTTATTTCCCGCAGGCAGTGAAAAACCGATCCCCATGTGATGTGAGTACAAAACAGAATGATCCAGTAACGCCCCATCATAAAACAGAAATAAGCGGCTTCTCTGATAAAAATAACCGGCTTCTAATTTCCAGCCGATGAATTTATCAGTAATATATTGCTCAAAATATGCTCCCCGCAGAAAATTAGCACCACCCAGTTTAAATTGATCATAAAGTGCCACAGGATCATCAGATGCCACCAGTCCGCCCAACACGTGCAGATTCACCCCGAAACGGGATTTACGGACAGACAGTTGCGCGGATAATTCCGATTTTGAAATTAGTTTGCCTGAAGCAAGGTTAATACCTGAGGTTACTAAAACATGTCCGTATACATTTTTAGGCGGGGATACCCATTTCAGCGAAAGATTTGAACCGGAGCGTGTTTGAGTAACAAATCCCGAATCGCTGCCGGCACTTGTAGTACTGATACGTTCATTCATATACTCAATTCTAAAATGAGAGCGCCGGTTGATATGATAGATAAGTCCCAGATTAAGATCCCGCTTTACATATAAACTATCTTGAAAGCGCTGTGAAAATGTTCCCTGTACGGAAAAGGGTTTATTTAAGATATAGGGTTCGGTATAGGAAACATCAATTGCATTTACTCCGAGAGTCGGACGTGACCAGTAAAAACTCGCAAGTCTCCCCAAACCTGCAATATTTATCAATTCACATGATATGTCACCGACAACTCCCTGCCGGTCAGATTCCTGCTTATAAGCAACAACCGCATCAAAACGAATATTCTGTTTTGCTTCAGTATAGAACCGGATCCCATTCCGATAGATATCAGCACGTTCTTCCACCGTTAAGAGTGGATTTACCTTCAGTTCATCTATCATATTTCGGATCTCTGTATAATGGAATTTACCCGATTCAGGGAGCGTAATATAACGAGAAAGCAAAGAAATTTCGCGAGGGGAATAATCACCAAAAACCACGGTATCAATATAAACCATTTCTCCTTTTGCGATACGATAGTGAAAATATTCCGTATCATTGATTTTTTCATATCCGTCAAGCACCGCTTCTATAAAAGGATATCCCTGATCCCCATAATTTACGAGATATTGAGAAACTGTCGTGTTGATCGCCATGTTTTTTTCTACGCGAACAGTGTCATGTTCTATTACACAATAATACGCTGCCTGTGCCCAGAGGAAACCTGAAAATAGGATACCAACTGTCAAAATGACCATGTATATACGCCGTACCATTAGAAATATGCCTTTACTTCGAGGTTTGCAGTAATAATTCCCTTTTCTTCTCCGCGTTTGCGAAATTGTAGAAAACCGCCGGCAGAAACAAACTGATTAATACGTTTTTCATAGCGCAGTGCGCCGGAATATGTCCAGCCTACCGGCAGACCGTTTGCTGTTTCATAAGGAAGGCTCCCGGTATAATCACTTATCACCCGATCCAAGGTACCGGAAAAAAAGAATCGTTCACCGGCAACACGATACCAGATCCACTCCATTTTCAGTTTTACCCAATGGCTTAAAAAATCTCCGTTAAATGCGGTTGTAATATATTCATACTTTACTTCACCGTTGGCGCGGAGTTTTTTAGAAAAGAGATACTCGCATTCCAGTCCGATACCGTGACTAACAGTCGTTACGCGGTAAGTGTTTACAGGCATCCGATGTTGTTGCCTTGAACTATACTTATAATAGATATCAAAAATAATTTTTTCAGGTTTGATTCGATATTTTATCCAGCGGGATGCCTGGAAATAGACATGTTCATTGTAAGATGTCTGGAAGTTTTGACTGCGTATATCCTCCAACAAGATGGATACCCGGTGTTTCCCGTCCACACTTCCGAAGCTGGCTTCATGTTTTAGACGCAGATTCCCGAACAGCAGGGTGGTATCAGGATCATCTATTAAAAGCGGTGAATATAAAGTCAGATACGGCGTACGAAAATCACTGTTCCCGGTATGAGAAAGCTGAATGCGGATTTTTTTATAGTTATTTTTCCACTTTAGTGAAGTGCCTAATTTTGATACATATTGATCTTGCCGTTCGTTTGTTAGTTCGCTGCGTAAAATAAAATTACCCATATTATCCGGGACATACTGTCCGTAATCGTCCAAACGATAGTATCCGAGTCCATCTCCGACAAAGATAAATACCGCTTCACGCTTGGTTTCCGAAGTCCGGTTAATATTGGTTTTTATATTCCCTGTCAGTCCGATTTTTTTAAAGACAAATCCCAAGCGGCTGCTGGTTAGAATATAATGATTGTCTCCCGTTTCCCGCTGATCGAAACGGTAGCTGGCAGTTGCATTCCAGTTGACACATTGTTTGAAAAACGATTGATCAAATTTTAGCGCGACATCATGTTTTTGAGAATAAGAAACAAAAGAAGAATCAATTATTTCCCAATCATAATCCCGCCGGTACGTATAATCGACTTTCCATTGCTGCCAGGAAAATCCGGCACGGGCCGCCTCAGTACGGTAGGCAGTTGATGAGCTAAAAACAGGTTCAAAATAATCCTGCAGCCAGGATGCGGAAAAGGCGAACGTGGTTCCGATAGGAATACGGGTTGATGCCTTGAAACTGTAATAAGGTAGAAAACTCTGATCCAATAATTGTGACCAGTTATATTGAAATTCTATACCTTTAAAATGTGTTTTTCCGTCCGCAAGCAGACGCAGGCGCGTGTTTTTGCGAGTATCGGCCACATATTCTAGGGCCGTTTTTGACGTGAAGGCGGGTCCCTTGGTTTGCGCGGAAAATGCAGCCATTTGAATAATACTATCACCGGCTTCAAAGCCGAGATAGCGCTCGAAATCCGGTGCGTTCAGATCTGCAAACGCAGTAAAATCCGTTCCTTTTATCCATCCGTTTGTCTGGATGAGAAAAGAAGGACTAAGGGGGATTTCAGCATCCCATTTCACTGCGGGTGCAACTTGCCGGGTTAGGGGATTATAATTGTTTGCGTCAAATGAAGAATAAGCCCCCTCGACCATCGCATGGGTTTTTCCCTTTTGTCCCAGCTCCAGATTCATAGTTGTCATCCATTGTGTTGTGGGAAGGGTCACCCTCCGCCGCGGGAAATATTGTGATAAAGGATCCTGTGGAGCATATTCATACACCATTTGCCCTTCCGAAGTATATGTACGGATATAACCGCCGTTCACGTTTTCCCGGTAATAATAGACCGTATGACTTCCCTGATCTTCGCCGGCATATATCCAGATATCCCCAATTAAATTATAATCGCCTGATGTATCGGCAATAGCGGTTGAAATCGTAAAATAACCATCAGGAGAAATAATTTGAGACAACGAATCAATGGGGATATTTGACAAATGGATATCGATAGGGTTGCTTTCATCATCTTTTTCCCGAATATAGGAAGCCTGAATCCGTATGTTTTTTCCAAAACGCCAGGCAGAACAGACACCAAGAGATGAGCGGGAGTAAAATTCATTGACATAATTAAATTCAACCAATATACGGGAAGCTGAAGAGATCATGATCTCGGGAGAAAAAAACAATTCAGCATCCGTATAGTATAGAGTATATTGTGTTTTATTTAGGGCAATTCCATCGATATATACCCGTTCCGATTCCGGTACGATCATAATGGCATTATCTCCGTTTTCGCCAAGAAGACGGTAGGGTCCCTGATCACTATCCCGCGCGGATATATCCTGTCGCCGGAATCGGCCGCGGGCGCTTCCTACAAATGCAGCACCCTGATACCGATCATTGTGATAATCAACTTGGGCGCCAATAAGTTTCCGCTTAAACCGGTTCCAGTAATTCCATGAATTGTTGACATAAATATCACCAATTTGAGAAGAAAATATATCAGAACTGATATTAATAAGCACATTGTCAACATCCTGTACGGATTGGGTAGATGAGTAATTCTGAAAAGGAGCGTCATTATCAGAAATTATACCTTTTATTGTTACGCCGGGTGATAGTTCGCCCGAAATTCTTAAATCCAAACCCCCGCTTAGCATACTTTGTCCGGTAGACCCCACTTCAATTTGCCGTGATATAGATCCGGTGGTCCTTATTTTCGATAGATCTTCCCGTGCGGTCGAAATGACCCGGGTATTTTCTTCGGGGAACCATGTTGAAATACTGCCGATTCCCAGCCCCATTTTTTTGGGAGCAGATATATCGCTGAAATGATAATAAATGTCAAGAGTATCCGATATTCGTGGCGGCTGCAGCACAATGAATCTGCCGTAAAGATCATCAATAAGATAATTTATATTTTCAGCACCTGAAACAGAATCGACAACAACCAGCTTATGACTAAGAGGATATACTGTTTGTCCGGGCTGTAATATAATGCGGTCATGTTGCTCACCGGCAGAACACAGACTGATCCAAAAAAGCAGAATAAAACTGCAGATCATTATTGGTGAGAATGTGCGGTATGTGTATGTCATGGAATTGTAATAACTGTTCCCTGTCGATTGATTAAGGTGTAGGATGATTTTTCGGCATGCATAAAAATGACATCCTGCATTGTGCTGAGGTAACGACAGCTTTTCTCTTTAGGTTTCCAAAGATATACACCGTTTTCACATACGAGCCCAACAGATTGCATATTCAGAGGAAGCATGCGCAGGACATCCAGAGAATCCGGCAACAAATATTCGCTCAGGGTGGTTCCGTTATTATCGCAAATACGCAACTGGCGATAGTCTTTCAGATATAACAGCACATAATGACCTATGGTATATAAATGTATATCTCCGGAAACGGGTTTGTCGCTCCAGCGATAAGGAAAATGCCCGTTGGGATGAATTTGCACAATGTGATTATAAAAGTCATCATAAATCAACCAGTCATGCTCAGATGTTACGGTAAATTCAGCCGGTGAAATAATATCATCATGCAGGGGAGTTGTGGTATGTACATTCAGAAAACGGTCCCAGGCAATAATTTGGGCAGTAGCAGCATCCAGAACATAAATTTTATCGGGTTCATCCAATACCGGTCGCAGCGGCTCCTGCAGAATTAATTTATTGCTTAACGCCGTGCCGGAAAAAACATATACAAGTTGATCGTCAACATAACGCCGCAGACTTCCCTCCCGGCGTGACAAAGTAATGATATCACCAAAGAGGTTCATTACCGCTTCATCGCAAAGAGCGATCTGCAAGGTATCTGCCGCCGGCGCGGGAAGTACGCCTATTAACAAACATAGCAATATCATACGTTTAGATAATTTCATCTTAAAATTTAGGGGAAGAAAATACAAATACCAAACAGGAAATAAGCAGTTATATCTTCCATTTATGCCTTTTTAATATTAGATTTTATTATGTTATTAGTCAGCGCCCTGCCAATAGAAATGGCACCACTATTATCCGCTTTAAATGCACAACCCGTGGAGAAATACAGTAAAAAAACCGGGTTATACCGCGCAGGTCATATTGATTTGCTTGTTACCGGGGTCGGTCCCGTTATGGCAAAACGAAGCCTGTTACGCTATTTAGAGCAACATCATCCCGATCGGATCCTCAATTTTGGGACTGCGGGTATTCTTGATGATCATTTGCCGGTAAAGACGATTTATTCTATTAGTGATTGTTATCAAGTGGAGACAAACGAACATAAGATTCTGATAACCGGGAAAAATTTACCGATTGCGATCTCTGCCAGCGCTGCGCACCCGGTGATCAACACAAAAGAAAAATATCAAATATTTCAGCAGACAGGAGCGCAACTAATAGATATGGAATGTTTTACTCTGGCACATATTGCCGCACAGGCAGGTATAAAGATGTCTGCTATCAAAGTAACAACCGATAATGCAGATAAAGAAACCGGGAACATATTTACTCAGCATATAAAACTGTCCGCACAGCTGCTTTGCGATGCTGTATTACATGAAATAAAATCATAACATAGGAGACCACGATGAAAAAGACCGTCTTATTGGTATTGGTCGGAAAACGCAAAGAAACTGCGGTCAACTTACAAAAAGTTCTTACCGCATGGGGCTGCTTGATCAAGACCCGTCTTGGATTGCATACGGGAGTAATGGAAAATTGCAGTGAAGCTGGGTTCTTATTTTTGGAACTCTGCGGTTCCGATAAAAAAAATGCTGAGTTAAGCCGAAAGGTCGGGATTATTTCCGGTGTCGAATCAAAACTTGTAGTACTCGAGCAGACAGACGAATAATCGCTATTCCCGACAATATTTTCCCTGACCCGTTACAGCAATTTTCCCTCCCCGACGCATCGGGGAGGAGATAAAGGGGAGGTTGATCACACTATGTAGTATTCATAGCTGATAAGAACCACCCCCTAACCCCCTCCTAAATCAGGAGGGGGGAGAAGCCAGAAAGATGTCATTGAATGTCAAGTGAGGATACTCCGACCTCACCCACGATGTTTCGGGGTCAGGAGCGGAGCCGGACAAATAAAGGAAAAGAAAGAAAAAAAAGCATAATCTATTTGTGTGTAATAACATGACGAAAAAAATCAATTCGTTTATTATGATTATATTTATGCTAAACTAACCCGTTGTATGAAACAGATTAGAAAATGGGAATCGCATGCTGTCAATAGCTTTTTTGATGTCATTTCGAACAGTCTTCGTCCCGAATGGTCGGGACTA
>JAUXEL010000196.1 GCA_030620575.1 Fidelibacterota bacterium | reverse complement strand
GCAAAAGCAATCTTAAGTTCTGTATCCAGTGTGTCGATATCACGGATAAGTTCTTTATATCTTTTGCTGTAGATCTCTTGCTGTTCGGGATACAGTAAAATCAGTTTTTTATATATTCGACCTGCGCTGATACGCATGATCCGGGGAGATAACCAGATATGGGCATCGCCCGGGGTAACATCGATGGAATCAGCCATATTTACGGTATGTATTTCAGGATGACTATCCAAAAACGGGTTAATGTGCTTGATCTCAAAATGAAATGCCGGATGTCCGTTTTTAATATACAATTTACAGTCATGCAAATTCCGTATCTGTGATCCGGTGGGAGAGTAGGTGGGAGGTGCTGATCCCGGCGGGATCATGATCGTTACAGGCGTATCCTCTCCGGCAATGCGTTTTACCAGATAAGCCTGAGGGGGGATGCTGACACAAATATCTGCAGATGGTGCCATATCGCATGCAACAACCATTAATAACAGCAACAGCATGATGACGGGCAGCAAAGATCGTATAATTTTTTTCATACACTATTATAATTAAAAAAATTCTTTTGTAAAATAGAATTAAGAAAATAGAAGAATAAGAGTAGGGGCGAATAATTATTCGCCCCTACCGTTTTCGTTTTCGTCTGTCAGCCGACGGACCACAGCATGACTGCACTGAACAAGAAAGACCTTCCAGCTTGCGCTGGAACGCAGTGGCAGCACGCTGGATGGTCGAAAATCGAGTTGTTCATAAGGGCGATTCATGAATCGCCCTTACAATGTGTTCGTCCAATTGGATTATTGTAGTGATATCATTTGTTGTTTTCCCCATCTTCTCCCCCCGCCTGATTCAGGAGGGGGTTAGGGGGTGGTTCTTATCAACTATGAATATCACACAATGTGATCAACCTCCCCTTTGTCCCCTCCTTATCAAGGAGGGGAGATTGCTCTATTTTCGTTTTTTCAGCTCATTTTTATTAAATGAAGAATTTGTGGAGGGAAAATCCCTCCGCTGTTCCGAAAGAACTCCTGCGGAGGGGGGAGTCATTTTTTCTCTTCTTCCTTTTCTTTTCACCGTTTACTGTTTCCGTCTACGTCAGCCGGCGCTAAAGCTTCGGCTTAACTTCAGTCTTCACCCCGACCATTCAGGACGGATCAAGCTGGCAGGTCTTTTCTTCTCTTCACGGTTCACCAGGCTTCGCCCCGATATTCATCGGGGCTACGCCCGGTAAGTGTCTCTACGGTTCACGCTTTTTTTATTAAGTAATAAAAAATTATTATTATTAAATGATTTTATCTAAATTACTCCGCAATGAAAAGAACACTCAAATATATTATTTGCATTCTAAGTATTTTATTATCCACATCCCTGTTGATGGCGAATATCCTCATTCCTATGGATAACACACAGCCCAATCATCTAAAAGCTTACGGCATTGCCTATTTTGCCCTGGAAAACGGAACGGATGTGGAATGGCTGTTAAATTATAGGGGCGGGTCCTTTTACATTAACTACGATGTCTCCATTGAGAAAGAATGTCTCTTGCGCGGTGTCAGCTATCAACGCATAAATACCGCGGAATACGCGTCGATATCCGCAATTATCGATGAACGGAATATGTCGATTATTTTACTGGAAAAAGCCCCGAAAATTGCGGTATACACCCCTCCCAATGCCCTTCCCTGGGATGATGCCGTTACCCTGGCTCTTGTCTATGCGGAAATCCCTTATGAAAAAATATATGATCCTGAAATTATGGAAGGTCAGTTGAAGAAATACGATTGGCTGCACCTTCATCATGAGGATTTCACCGGACAGTACGGAAAATTTTACGGCAATTACCGGAATGCGGCATGGTATATCAAAGAGCAGCAGACGCAGGAAAAAATGGCGGCAGAACTCGGTTTTTCTAAGGTTTCCCGCTTGAAACTTGCTGTTGCAAAAGAAATTAAGGACTATGTTCTTAACGGGGGATTCCTTTTTGCGATGTGCGCTGCAACCGATACCTATGATATAGCTCTTGCTGCGGAATCAACTGACATTTGTCACGCCGTATTTGATCATGACGGGATCGATCCCGATTATATGGATAAACTGGATTATACAAAAACATTTGCATTCACCGACTTTGAGATAAAACCCGATCCCTACCTGTATGAATTTTCAAATATCGATGTTCCGCCGAGTTATGCGCCCCTTATAATTGATCCGGTGCGGGATTATTTTTCTTTATTTGAATTTTCCGCAAAATTTGATCCCGTACCATGTATGCTGACCCAGAATCATGAGTCCCTGATAAAAGGGTTTATGGGTCAGACAACCTCCTTTGACCGCAATATGATCAAAAAACATGTTGTGATCATGGGAGAAGCCCTGAATACCAGGCGCGTGAAATATATTCATGGAAATACCGGTAAAGGGACTTTTACCTTCTACGGCGGACACGATCCCGAAGATTACCGCCACTATGTGGGAGATCCGCCCACCAACCTGGATTTGCATAAAAATAGTCCGGGTTACCGCCTGATATTAAATAATATTTTATTTCCTGCGGCAAAAAAACAGGAACGAAAAACATAAAGAGAGTCGATG
>JAUXEL010000057.1 GCA_030620575.1 Fidelibacterota bacterium | reverse complement strand
TTTAAAAATGTTTATTTTACCGGTTTGATCCGCGATATGCAGGGACGTAAAATGAGCAAATCATTGGGTAATTCGCCGGATCCTCTGGATATTATTGATGAGTATGGCGCGGATGCGCTGCGTTTTGGAATGATGTTGATCGCACCCAAAGGACATGATATTCTTTTTGATACCGCGCAGATTGAGGTAGGTCGGAACTTTATGAATAAACTCTGGAACGCAAGCCGATTTGTGCTTATGAATCTGGACAAAGAAACAGAAAACGGAAAACTTCCCGAAATGAACGCACTTGAAATGTCAGATTTATGGATTTTATCCCGTTTGAAAAACACCATTCAGTCGGTTGATAAAAATCTTTCAAATTACCGCTTTAATGATGCGGCAAAAGATATTTATAATTTCACCTGGAATAATTTTTGCGATTGGTATATTGAGCTCATCAAACCCCGTTTATACGGTAAAGACGAACAAAAAAAGAAAAGTGCCCTTTCAACAGCGATATACGTGCTGCGCACGATCCTAAAGTTATTGCATCCTTATTCGCCTTTTATTACCGAAGAAATATGGCATTCAGTAAAAACCGAATCCGAACCCGATATTATGGTTGCTTCATGGCCCGGCACTGAAAATATTCCGGCCGACAATAAGGCAGTGGTAAATATAAATCTGGTAATGGACGTTATCACGGCAATCCGTACAATTCGATCGGAAATGACGGTTCCCCCATCGAAGAAAGCAGATGTTTTGATTGGCGGCGGAACGGCTACAGCACGAGATATATTGAACACACACCGGGATTATCTAATCTCTCTTGCAAAGATCAAAGTTCTGACCCTTGATAAAAAAGTACAACAACCGGCACTTGCGTCTTCTGCGGTGGTAAAAGATCTGAAAATTTACGTATCTTTGGAAGGCTTGATTGATATTGAAAAAGAAAAAGAACGCTTGGGAAAAGATATTGCAGCTTATGAAGGACGTATCAAGGCGGGGAAAAGCAAATTAGAAAATCCAAATTTTATTTCCCGTGCCCCAGAACAAGTTGTAGAACATGAACGTGGCAAATTGGCCGGGTATCAAGAAACGTTGGCCCTGTTAAAAGAGAATTATAAGAAGATAGAAGATAGAAGATAGAAATCAGAAGCTAGAAGCTGGAAGTCGGAAGTCAGACGCCAGAAGCCGGAAGCCAGAAGATAGAAATAAAAATACAATTATTGTACTTTATTGTTTTTTGTGTGCAGGGAAAATGTGAAAGGAAATCATGGTAGAAACAAAACGTGAAATCATCATGAAGGGATTTGATCCAATAGCTCTTTTGGGTGTACGGGATGAAAATCTAAAAGTTTTACGGGAGCATTTCAAAGCCACCATTACAGCGCGCGGGGAGCGCTTAATAATTGATGGTGAATTTGAAGTGGTGGAACAGATACAGCACGTACTAAACGAATTGATCCACTTAATTCCAAACCGCAAACAATTGGACCCCACAGATGTAAAAACCATCATCAATATGAAAGGCGATAATAACGAAAAAATGTATTCGGGTTCGGATGATTCCATTATTCTTTTTACACACAAGGGCGTTATTAAACCCCGTACGGCCGGACAGGAGGCATATTACCGGACATCCAAAAAGAATGACATTACCTTTGTTACCGGTCCCGCTGGAACAGGAAAAACTTATCAGGCAGTAGCCGTAGCCGTTGCGGCCCTGAAGAACCATGAAATTTCACGTATTATATTAACCCGACCTGCCGTGGAGGCAGGCGAGCGATTGGGGTTTTTGCCGGGTGATATGACGGATAAAATTGCCCCGTATCTTGCACCCCTGTATGATGCAATGCGGAACATGGTGGCGCCTGAAAAATTCAAAGCATTTTTAGAACAGCATATCATAGAAATTGTCCCCCTGGCATATATGCGCGGTCGTACTCTGGATAATGCATATCTAATTCTGGATGAAGCGCAAAATACGACAGATTTGCAGATGAAGATGTTCCTTACTCGGATCGGCGTGAATTCCAAAGCAATTATTACCGGGGATATCACCCAGATCGATTTACCCAACAACCAGCGTTCAGGTCTTTGTACCGCTATCGACATACTCAACAATATCGAAGGTATTGCTATTTGCAAATTGGAAGTCGTAGATGTTGTGAGACATCCCTTGGTGAAAGAGATCATTAATGCTTATAAAGAGAAAGTATAAATTATGTGTGGAATAGTTGGATATATCGGTGATAAAAATGCATATCCAATCCTGATTAAAGGATTACAACGCTTAGAATACCGGGGATATGATTCTGCTGGTATTGCCATTCACAATTCCAGTCTGAAAACATTTAAGAAAAAAGGGAAAGTCAATGAACTGGAAACGTTTGTTGCCGATAAAGACACCCGAGGATATATTGGTATAGGACATACCCGGTGGGCAACCCACGGAGAGCCCGGTAACGCGAACGCGCATCCACATACTTCGATGAATGGAAATTTTGTATTGGCTCACAATGGGATTATAGAAAATTATGCTGAGTTAAAGGAAGATCTGTTGAAAAAAGGGTTTGTCTTTCAAACCGAAACGGATACGGAAGTCTTGGTTAATTTAATCGAATATTTTTACAATCTTAATGAGGTTAATAATGCCGAACTGGCTGTTCGCCTGGCTTTATCAAAAGTTGTCGGGGCTTATGGTATTGTTATTTTATGTAAGAACGAAAAAGATCGTATTATTGCTGCAAAGATGGGAAGTCCGCTTGTTATTGGAATAGGACAAGGAGAATATTTTTTGGCATCGGATGCCGGTCCGATTGTAGAATATACTAACAGTGTTATTTATTTAAACGACGGGAATGTTGCAATTATTGGGAAAAACAGCCTAACCCTGAAAACAATTGGTAATGCCCCAGTTAATTTTAAAATAACCAAAATTGACCTAAGTATTGGTGACATTGAAAAAGGTGATTTCGATCATTACATGTTGAAAGAAATTTTTGAACAACCCAAAACAATTCAGGATACATATCGTGGAAGAATAAAACCGGAGCAAAAAGACATTGTGTTGGGAGGACTATTGGATGTTTTTCCAAAAATTGTTCAGGCCAAACGTATTATTATCATTGGATGCGGGACATCCTGGCATGCAGCTTTATTAGCTGAATACCTAATAGAAGAATATGCCCGTGTTCCGGTTGAGGTTGAATATGCATCCGAATTTCGTTATCGAAAACCGATAATAAATCCGGGAGATGTAATAATTGCAGTCAGCCAAAGCGGCGAAACCGCTGACACACTTGCAGCTATTAAGATGGCGAAAAAGCAGGGAGCATTGATTTTAGGTATTTGTAATATTGTTGGTTCAAGCATTGCTCGCGAGACCGATGCCGGAGTTTATACACATGCCGGGACCGAGATTGGCGTTGCTTCAACAAAAGCATTCACAGCGCAAGTAACGGTACTCTCTCTTTTTGCTTTTAAACTTGCAAAAGCACGCGGTCAGATTGATCAGGAATTTTATGAAATGTTAATCAATGAAATGTTGGACATCCCGGATAAAGTACAGACGATCTTGCTGAGGAATTCAAACATCAAAAAAGTAGCCGAAAAATATAAAGATGCAGTTAACGCATTGTACCTCGGACGCGGTTATTTATTCCCGGTAGCCTTAGAGGGTGCATTGAAACTGAAAGAAATCTCTTACATGCACGCAGAAGGTTATGCTGCCGGCGAGATGAAACATGGCCCCATTGCATTGGTTGATGACAACCTTCCGGTAATTGTAGTTTCGGCAAAGGACGGTTATTATGAAAAAGTGCTGAATAATATCCAGGAAGTAAAAGCCCGCAAAGGGAATATTATTGCGGTAGTTACCGAAAGCAACAATAAACTCCGGAATATGGCTGATGATATATTTGAAGTACCGGAATCTCACCCGGCTGTTGCGGCCCTGTTGACGGTGATTCCTCTTCAACTGTTTGCGTATTACATTGCCGTAATGCGCGAGTGTAATATTGATCAACCACGCAACCTGGCAAAATCAGTAACGGTAGAATAACGAACACATACTGATTTTTTAGAATTACCACACCCCAATTCACTTTGAAAGAAGAGAAAAATTATTTAATATAAGCCAATCAAAATTTCAGGGCCCCACTATCGTTTATGACATTTACGGGACAGAGCGATGATTGACATCAGAGGAGTTGCAGGAATGGAAAACTTCGAATCTGCTTGTGAAATCAAAACCTCTTAATAACAGGAAAGGAAATAAAATGATCGATAAAGCAAAAATACAAGAAATATTAGATAAGGTCCGCCCTTCACTACAGATGGACGGTGGTGACGTAGAATTCATACAAGTGCGTGAAGACAACGTCATAGAAGTTAAATTAACCGGTGCGTGTAACGGCTGTCCCATGGCAACAATGACATTGAAAGCCGGTATTGAACGGGTGTTGAAAAGCGAGATCCCCGAAGTTATTGAAGTCATTTCTGTCTAAAAATGTCCAACTTTTATAATCATTTTGATACTGAGACTCTGGGAGCGCGGCATAATGACCATTACCGCAGCGTTTTTCAGGTCGACCGTGATCGCGTGCTGTACAGCGCGGCTTTTCGCCGTTTGCAGAATAAAACTCAGGTTTTCAAATCCGGTGCTCATGATTTTTATCGCACCCGCCTGACCCACTCCTTAGAAGTTGCGCAAATCGGCCGCTCAATTGTGAATTATCTGAATAAAACCGTATTTAAAAGCCCCGCCATAGATGTTGATCTGGTAGAAGGAATTTGCTTGGCACATGACTTGGGGAATCCGCCCTATGGACATCCGGGAGAATCCATGCTAAACGATTTAATGCGGGATGCCGGTGGATTTGAAGGTAACGCGCAAACCCTGAAAATTATTGCGGAACAACTGCATGAAGATCTCGGAAGCGACGAAGGAATGAAACCCAGCCGCGCATTTATTGATGGTATTTTAAAATATAAAGTTTTATGGTCGGACAGCAGTAAGAAAAGCAAATTTCTTTACGACGATCAGCGAACTTATCTTGACTTTGTAAACGGCGGCGACACGCATTTTCCCGGCTGTAGCCTGGAGTGCCAAATTATGAACTGGGCAGATGATGTGGCCTATTCCCTGCATGATCTATCTGATGGATATCTTGCCGGATTTGTAAATCAAAAAGAAATTGATTCCTGGGCGCAGGACCAATCGGTGAACGCAGAAGAATCAAAGTATCTGGATACCGTTATAAAAAAACTGGACCACAAGGAAGATTTCAACCGCTTTTTAGCGTCCCGGACAGGGAAATTTATTGAAGGCGTCCGTCTAATTGAGCGGGAGCACCCCCTGGCTGTCAAAAGTAGTCGCTACAAATACGGGATTAAGGTTGAGCCTGATGTTGAGACCGAGAACTCGCTCTATAAAAGATTAGCGATTGATATTATTTTCCGCTCACCCCAGCTGGAACAGCTTGAATTCAAAGGTCGCTATATTTTAAAGCGTTTATTTGAAACGTATTTGCAGGGCAATAAAAAAGCATTTCAATTAAACGACAAAATACTTCCTTCAAACTTAAGGGAAAAAGCAAAGAACATAAATACCCGGGATTATATTGCTATTGCACGAATGATCTGTGATCATTTTGCGGAGCAGACCGATATTTCTCTGCCGAAAATATATAAGCGTCTTTTCGATCCCGATTATGGCAGTTTTTATGATATTGTGTAAGAGACCTCTCACAAAGTCGCAAAGAAAACAAAGTACCACAAAGAAGAAGATTTAAAGCATGGCATAAGGGCTATAAAGCCACAAATTCTGAAAGTAAAACCACATAGTTTGCAACGAAATAATTAAGATTCTCCAAGGGACTTAAAATCCCTCGTCGCAGACTGCCGCGAATCTTAAAATATAATCATAGTTCCTTTGCCCCCTCTGATCGCAGCTTTAAATATTCTTCTTTGTGCCTTAGTGCTTTTTGTATCTTTCCGCTTTCGCTAAAGCTATGGCGGACAAGTGTGTGAGGTCTTTTCTCACAAATTAATTTCTTGACATTTGCCCCCCTTTTGGGGAAATTTCATACTATGACAAATATTAAATGGTACTATCCGGTATCTCTCGCTGAAGCGTCTTCTCTGCTAGAGAAAAAAAACATTGTCCCTCATGGGGGCGGAACCAATCTGAGTGGTCGTGATCTTTCGCGTGTTGATGGAATTATTTGCCTTAAAAAGCTTGGTTTGGATTATGTAAAAAAAGAAAATGGCATGATCGAGATCGGCAGTATGACAAGCTATGCGGGCATTGCGCTTGGTTTAAAGTCAATTTCTCCTGATAATATTCTCGTCAAATCTTTACAAAATGCCGCAAACACGCCGTGTAGAAACAGAATAACCATTGGCGGAAGTATTTCTTTTGCACCTAAATGGTCAGACGTAATCGGGCCACTGCTTGCTTTGGAAGCAAAAGTGGTCATAACCGGAAAAAAAGAGGGAGAATTTCCCCTCTCTGAATATTTAGAACAAAAAGAATTACGACAACAATCACTTATTACGGCAGTGAAAATCAAAAATTTTCCACACAGATCCAGCCATTACAGAGATGTGAAAACAAAAAACGATATGCCATTATTTACAATTACAACATTGCTGAAAATGGATAAAGACCTGATCAAACAAGCAAAAGTTTTTATTGTTGGCACAAGTGAACGAATATCCCGATTAATAGAACTGGAAAATTATTTGGAAAATAAATTCAGATCGGCAATATCCGAAAAAGAAATTCAAGATCTCGTGAAAGTTTCTTTTAATGATAGCAAGAACGCAAATACGGATTATCTGAGTTACAAAGCAAAAATTGAAACTGTGCGCAGCATTTTCAGAGCACTGGAGATCAGCTAATGAAAGCAACGTTAAACATTAACGGCGAAAATATTGAAGTAAAGATTCGCCCCGATGAACATCTTCTCCATACACTTCGCAACAATGGTTTTACTGAGGTGAAAAGCGGATGTGAAGAAGGTGAATGTGGCGCTTGTTTGATTTTGCTGAACGGCAAGACCGTAAATTCATGTCTGATTTTTACCGCTTCGATTTTAAAAGAAGATAAAATCCTTACGGTAAAAGGCATTGGTAATCTTCATGAGCCTCATATTATCCAAGAGGCATTTGTCGACTGTGGTGCTGTTCAGTGTGGATTTTGTACTCCGGGAATGGTCTTGGCATCTTACGCCTTATTGCAAAGCAATCCCAATCCCACAGAATCTCAGATCAAAAAAGCATTAGACGGAAATTTATGTCGCTGCACCGGATATGTGAAAATTATTGACGCCGTAAAACAGGCCGCAGAAAGACTTCAAAAGAAATAAAAAAACAACATGAAAAATTACACTACAATAGGCAAATCAGAAAAAAAGATCGATTCTCTTTCATTGGCAACGGGCAGCAGCAAATTTGTTGATGATTTTGAGTTAAAAAAACCACTTTATTGCAAATTGGTATATTCGCCGCACGCCTTTGCTAAAATTTTGGAAATTGATGATTCCACTGCGAGAAAAATGGAAGGTGTTGTCGATGTTCTTCACTATAAAAATGTAAAACAAATTTTGCACACAACCGCCGGACAAGGTTTTCCGGAACCGTCTCCCTATGATTGTGTCGTTTTTGAGAATATCGTAAGATTTGTTGGCGACAGGGTGGCAATGGTCGTAGCCGAAAGCCGGCAAATTGCCGATAAAGCGGCAAAATCACTGAATATAAAATATAAAATTCTAACACCCCTGTTTAACCCTGAAAAAGCAATGGATCTCGGTGCTCCGCAGATACATGACAACTCCAGATATACTCCGATTGGCGTAAAATATGAACCCGAACATAATCTTGCCGCAGAAGTTGAGATTGGCTTTGGGAATATTAAAAAAGCCGCGGAAGAATCCGATTTCATTATCGATAAAACCTATAAGGCGCACTACGGTTCTCATTGCGCAATTGAGCCACATTCGGTAAAAACATATTTTGATGAAATGGGCAGGTTAGTTATTCTTTCATCGACACAGGTGCCCTTTCATGTCAGGCGTATTGTTTCTAAAGTGTGTGAATTTCCCATTGCAAAAATTCGTGTTATCAAACCACGTATCGGGGGTGGTTTTGGTGCAAAGCAGGAAGTATTTCTTGAACAGTTGGCTGCCTGGGTAACGATCAAGCATAAACGTTCCGTTCGTTTGGTATTATCGCGAGCAGAGGTTTTTCAATCCAGCCGGACGCGCCATCCAATTCGGGTTAATATAAAAATGGGAGTTAAAAATAGCGGTGAGATCACCTTTCTTGAAATGGATTCTTTACTCAATTCAGGCGCTTACGGGTCCCATGCTCTAACCGTTTTATCAAATTGCGGCTCTAAAGTCTTGCCATTATTTAATAAGATCAAAAACCTGCATTTCATCGGTCGCTCGGTGTATACAAATCTCCCGGTCGGCGGCGCATACCGTGGTTATGGCGCCACTCAGGGTTATTTTGCCTTGAACCAACATTTGGATATCATTACACGAAAATTGAATCTTGATTTACCGGAATATATTAAACAAAACCACATTAAAGTAGGTGAAACATCACAGGTGTTCGAAGCGCTTGGAGAAGGAAAAGCAGGAGTAACACAATGTGTGAATTCCTGCGAACTTGACAAGTGTATTGATCTTTGTACTAAGGAAATTGACTGGTATAATAAACGCGACAAAAAAATATCTAACGGCGATAAAGTTCGCGGTGTGGGTCTTGCTGTTTCCATGCAGGGTTCTGCAATTCCGCTCATTGATATGGGCGCCGCATATATGAAAATGAATGAGGATGCTTCGTTTAATTTAAATGTCGGAGCTACCGATATTGGTACCGGCTCAGATACGATACTCGCACAAATAGCCGCAGAAGTATTGAATGTAAAATTAGATAAAATGATCGTGCTTTCTTCCGATACAGACAGAACACCTTTTGATGTCGGCGCCTATGCTTCCTCGACAACCTATCTGTCGGGACGCGCAGTTAAAAAATGTGCGCTTAAAATTAAAGATCAGATTCTGCAGGTTGCCGCCGAGATCATGGGATCATTAATTAATGATCTAAAAATCAAGTCCGCTAAAGTTATCGATAAAAAGCAAAATAAATCTGTGACATATTCAGATATTTGCAATTATGCTTTTTACACAAATAATCAATTTCAGATCCAGGCATCTGCTTCGGAAGTTGTGGAACAATCACCCCCGCCCTTTATTGCTCAAGCGGCAGAAGTGGAAGTAGATACAAAAACCGGAGATGTTAAACTTCTAAAATTTGTATCTGCCGTAGATTGCGGCCAAGCCATCAATCCACAATTGGCAGAAGGGCAAGTTGAAGGTGCCGCAGTCAATGGAATTGCCTACGCACTTACTGAAGAATATATTTTTTCTAAAAAGGGCAATCTTCTCAATAAAAGTTTTAAATCTTATAAAATTCCCACAGCCGCCGATATTCCCGAAATGAAAACTTTTATTGTTGAATCTCATGAAAAATCAGGCCCATTTGGCGCAAAATCTGTTGCAGAAATCGGAATCAACGGCCCGATGCCGGCGATAGCGAATGCAATATATGATGCTATTGGAGTGCGCATGTATGAAGCA
>JAUXEL010000051.1 GCA_030620575.1 Fidelibacterota bacterium | reverse complement strand
TGTATATTTGGAAGAAAATAAGACTTTAAAAACGCTAATTGATATTAAGTTTAATATAAATAATACTACTATGAGTAAATTGAAAAATACCGTTGCACTTTCATTTTGCCAATAACCACTAATTTCTAGTTACCAGTTACTTTTTTACGATACGGTTCAACATGAATGGTTGCGTCAATGGATTTTTCTTTAAAAATAGCCTGTTCGACCCGTGTTACCCGGTCATGTGCTTCTTTAAGTGTAAGGGTTCCCGGAAGTTCAAGATGAAAGGTAAGTTCGGCATGGGTGCCGTAACGGTGCAGATGCACATGATGTACATTAGTTTTCATTTTCATCATGTTATCGCAAGTTTCGGACAAGTATTCAAGCAGTTCCGCATCCGGTGATTCACCCAAAAGCGGTTGAACACCATGCCAAATGATTTGTCCCGCTACCCAGCCAATCATGACGGATACCAACAAAGTAAGTACACCGTCAATCCACCACATATAGTTTCCGGCAAAAATACCGATCAAAATAATAACTGAGGAAATTGCATCGCTGCGATGGTGCCAGGCATCGGCTTTAAGGGAGAGAAAACCGGTTTTGCGATGTCCCCAAAATGCATACTGTGCCATCAATACTTTTATAATGATAGAAGCTGAAGTTACAATAATAGCCACAACTCCGTACTGTGCTTCCGTATGTTCCTGCAGTCGGTGTATACCTTCAACAAAGAAATCTACTGCAATAAATGCCAACAATAAACCTACCACAAGAGAAGCAATCAATTCTGCGCGTCCGTGCCCAAACGGATGCTCTTTGTCAGGTTTTTTTTGCGAAACATATGTTCCGACAATGATAACCAGTGAACTAATGGAATCGGACAGGGTATGCCACGCATCGGCGATCAATGCCGCAGATACGGAAACTATGCCGGCCCATAATTTGACACCGAACAGAATAATATTAAAAACAAGAGATACGCGGCCTTCCATCAATGCGTACATTTCAGGATTGCGATTTTTCACGGTATCTCCAGAATAGTATATTTATAGAATAAAGTTGAAAAACGCGTTACGCATCTTTAATAATATTTTTTAAAGTACTAGCAAGTTCAGATCGACGGAAAGGTTTTTTGAGATGTCCGTTTGCACCCATTTTTTTGAGAGTATCGGTCTGCTCGCTGCTGGCAAATCCGGATGAAATCAAGACCCGTATATCCGGATTGATTTTTTTCAATTCAGAATAGACCTGTACCCCGTCCATTTCCGGCATGATCACATCCAAAATAGTAGCAACAATATTTTCCTGGTTTTTTCTATAGAGATCAATAGCTTCTTTCCCGGATTTGGCTTCCAATACATTATAACCAAAATAGTACAGAGATTTGGCCAGCATCATTCGGATTGTTTCCTCGTCGTCGATAATAAGAATGGTACCGCTACGGGTGGCTTTATCTACCGAATGTTTTTTTGTCTTTTTTATTTTTCTGGGCTTAAGTGTAGAAACAGGAAAGAAAATATTGAAAATACTACCTTCACCGGGTGTGCTTTCGGCATAGACACTGCCGTTATGGGCATTAATAGTTCCGTAAACGGAAGACAAGCCGAGACCGGTGCCCTTCCCGGCAGATTTAGTGGTAAAAAAAGGTTCAAATACTTGAGAAAGAACTTCTTTATTCATGCCGATTCCGGTATCGATGACATACAAAGCAATATAATTCCCGGGTTTAATATCTACCGGAAACAGCGGGACATCATCTTCATAAATAGATATATTTTCTGTTTGAAATTCAAGGATACCGCCCTTCGGCATGGCGTCCTGCGCATTAAACCCCATATTCAGCAGTACATTTTGCAGTTGGGTAAATTCACCCATAATGTAGTGTTCTTCTGCCCTAAGATTATGCTTAATTATAATATGCTTTTGCAGGGAATGTCGCAACAGTTCAATGGAAGAGAATATAAGTTCATTAATATCAATAGCCGTTGTTTGCTTGCCCTGTTTGCGTGAGAAGGTAAGTAGTTGATTGGTCAAAGTTGCAGCCCGCCCACAGGTATCGGTAATATTTCTACAGTAATAACTCAATTCTTCATTTTTTTCCAGTTCATCAGAAAGCAGTTCGGCAAACCCCAGGATGGTTGCCAGCATATTATTGAAATCATGAGCAATACCGCCGGTCAGCTGTCCCATAGCTTTAAGTTTCCGGGATTGAGCCAGAGTTTCTTCCTGCTGTTTAATAGTGTCCAACATATTGTGTTCATTTGAAATATCAATACTAACGCCAATTATCAGCTTCGGATTCCCCTTTTTATCCCTTTCAATTATCTGCATGGAACAACGGAACCACTTTATACTGCCATTTTCCCCTTTATGCCGGAATTCAAATTTACCAAAATCAGCTTTTTGTTTAAAAAGTTGTTCAATTGTTTTGATTAACGAGGGTAGATCTTCCGGATACACCTTCTCATACCAGAGATTCAAGTTAAAGTTTTTATTGGCGATATCAATATCATACAGATGCATAAGCTGGATATCCGGGACCCATTTTTTTTGTGGCAAGTGAATAGTAAAAGTCCCAATTTTAGCAGCATCAAATGCCGTGTTCAGGCGCTCCCTGTTTAAAATTAATTCCCGTTGCTGCTGGTGCAATTCTGTAGTATCAGACAGCACCTCAATGACGTTAATAACCTCACCGTCATTATTATATACCGGGGTGCTGGAAACGCTCCATATCCTGTCTTTGCGGTATGCCCTTTCAGTCTGTATGCGCTTCCCGGCCGCGATGGCATCGCAGGCCGAACAGGGAACACATTCTTCATCCCGATCATGAAAAACACGATAACATTTTTTACCGATAATTTCATCTGCTGTTTGATACCCAACAAAGCGAGCTGTCGCATTGTTTGCCTGCACAATATTATGATCCAGGTCAAACATCGCGATTCCCTCACCCAGAGCTTCCAAAATTGATATTTGTTCTTGTTTCAGGTGCTCGCTTTGCTCCTTAAAACTAATAAGCTCCGAGATATCCTGAACAATGCCGCGGTAAGCAATGACATGTCCGTCTTTGTCTTTTTCATTAAATGCGTGAACGCGTAGAGAATAGGTTATATCATCAACAATGACGCGGAAGAAAGATGTCATTGGATAATCTGCTGTCGTAAATTCTTTATATCTATCTTTAGACATCTGCAAATCGGCGGGATGGAGATATTCCATCAAGGCTTGTAGCTTAAGAGTATTTTCCACCCCCTTGATGATATCGGAGATGTTTCCCTCAAAAGTGACAAGGTTAGTTTTAAGATCCATTTCCCAGTTCATCATTTTTCCTGCGAGCTGGGAATGCTCAAGAAGAGTATTTCGTTCATTGAGTTTTTTGATCATTAACTGTTGTTCGGTTACATCTTTCCCAAAACACTGATAAGCCGTAACATTGTTGTTTTTATCAAAAAGCCCCCGATAGGTCCACTGAATATAATGGGTTTTATCGTCTTGATTTATACTGGAAAATATTTTGGTATCACTTTGATTTTTCAAGGTGATATTGTCAAGGTGTCTAATAAAATCCAGTTCTTGCCGATTGGGGTAAAGCTTCAGAAGATTTTCTCCTAAAAGTTGCGGGAAATCACCCCGGAACCAGAACTGGAGAGCCTGGTTTATATACTCAAGTTTCTTTTCGCCATTAAAGCGACAGAACATAATAGGAGAATCTTCAAGCACAGAAGTCATGAGAGTATGTTCACGGGTCATTTCCCGCTGCAATCGATACCGTTCAATATGGGTTTTCAATCGCGCCAGTAGTGCCCGATCATTGAAAGGCTTAGAAATATAATCATCGCCGCCGACATCAAAACCTTTTTCGACCGCATCGACATCAGTACGTGCTGTTACGAAAATCACAGGGATTTGCCGGGTGTTTTTATCAGCCTTCAAGCGGCGGCAGACTTCAAAACCGTCCATTTCAGACATCATGATATCCAGCAATACAATATCCGGATGATATTCTTTTACTGTCTGCAGAGCTTCTTCACCGGATTGTGCAAGGAGAATATTATAACCTTGCCCCGTAGCAATAGATGTAAGTACCTGTAGGTTTGTAGCAGTATCATCTACGACAAGAAGGGTGATGTTTGAATTATCCATGCATATCCTTGAAATTATCTAATATCAAGCAAGTGTCCCCGGAACTGTATCTGTGTTTACTATCAAATAAAAAATAAAACGAATGTGCTACATAAACAACAGTTAATATAAGACTTTCCATTAATTAACCGTATGTTAACAATAACTTATTTATTCCAGGATATAATAAAAATGGATGGAGGTATAATAAAAAATGTTTTATCTTCAAACCATGGATCAGGATCTTGTTGTTAAATATATCGGCTGTATTGATTATAGCGCGGCTTTCAAAAAGCAACTGCAACTACACGCCCGGCGTGTGCGGGGAAATATTCCCGATACCCTGCTGTTGTTAGAACATCCACATATTTATACTCTGGGACGCCATGCTGACGAGAATAATATTATCTTATCGGAACCACAGCGAAAAGCTCACGGGGTTGATGTGTTGCGCGTAGATCGTGGCGGGGATGTGACCTATCATGGACCGGGACAGCTAATGGGGTATCCGATCATTAAATTGGATGATTGGGGCTTGTCACCGCGGCGACTCGTTGAATGGGTGGAAATGTTTATCATACAGACGCTTTTTGCCTACGATATCGAAGCATATATTCATCCTGATCTTCCCGGAGTTTGGGTGGGTGATGCAAAAATATGCGCTATCGGTATGCGTATTAAAGACGGAGTTTCTTACCACGGCTTTGCTCTGAACATATCTACGGACCTATCTTACTTTGACGGAATTATACCCTGCGGCATTCAAAATAAAGAAGTCTGTTCCATGGAGTCATTGCTGGGACATTCCGTTCCCAAAGATGCCCTGCGTGCATTACTGGCCGGGTATGCCCTTGAACAACTTCAGAAATGCCGCCTTTAATCCATTTTGCACAGCCTTTTCGTTAAAATATATTCCAATTCATATAAAATTTTTGTAATCTATACGGTAAGTATTTTATTTGTTAATCAATAAGGAGCACATGGTGAAAACCGCATTTGCCGGACAACATCAAAAGAGTGACCGTTCAGATTGCCGGGTATCGCTTACCTTGAATAAAAGCGGGGGCATCGATATTACCGTCAACAGCAAGGTCAAACTCTTATTCGAACGCGCTATACGTGAAACCTGCATGTCCGTGATGAAAATATTTTCCATTCCGCACGCAGAAATCGTTATCGATGATAATGGCGCACCCGATTATGTAATTACAGCTCGATTGGAAGCATGCATCAAGCAGTTGATACAGACAGAGATTTCACAGCTTCCTGAAATGTTGCCGCAGAACACAGGCGGTACCAAGAAAGACCGCATGCGGCGCTCACGGCTGTATCTGCCGGGGAATACCCCAAAGCTTGCAATAAATGCAGGGTTGCACAGCGGTGATGGTATCATTCTGGACTTGGAAGATTCCGTAGCACCGGACCGGAAAGATGAAGCGCGCATTTTGGTACGCAACACTTTACGGACAGTGGATTTTTACGGCGCAGAACGTATGGTACGCATTAATCAATTGCCGCGGGGACTTGAAGATCTTGATGCGGTTGTTCCTCATCATGTAAATGTTATTCTGCTCCCCAAATGTGAAAGTCCCGAACAGATCCGGGAAGTAGATACCAGAATTCAAAATTTACGAAAAAAACATAACATTCAACACGAGGTCTGGATAATGCCGATCATCGAAAGTGCGATGGGGGTCATTAAAGTTTTTGATATCGCGGGAGCAAGCAACAACGTGATCGCCCTTGCAATCGGCCTGGAAGATTATACTGCCGATATCGGTGCGCCGCGTACCCGGGAAGGAAAAGAAACTTTTTTTGCGCGCAGTCAGGTTATCAATGCGGCAAAGGCAATGAATTTACAGGCAATTGATTCCGTTTTTTCAGATGTTTCGGACATGGAAGCACTGCGGGAAAATGTTCTGGCATCCAAGGCCCTAGGATTTGACGGCATGGGTTGTATCCATCCGCGGCAGATCAGGGTGATCCACGAAGCCTTTGCACCCACAAAAGAAGAAATAGAAAAAGCAAAGAAGATCGTGGATGCCTTTCATGAGGCTACGGAAAAAGGATTAGGTGTTGTTTCTATCGGATCAAAGATGATTGATCCACCCGTGGTCAAACGAGCATTGCGTGTGATGGAACTAACAGAAAAAAGCACGTAAAGTAAAATAAAAGACAAAGCTTCAAAGGGAGAAGATATACATGAAGATGGTAAAAAATGCAGTTGGACGTATGGTCCCAACTGAAATAAACGGTGAAAAAGTTATTCCCTTCAAGGGTGTCGGCAAGCATCGCCCTATTGGCAGAAAGCACGCTCCGACTATTGTTTCGTCTGCAGATTATCCCCCGGATGGAGACAAACGGGTTCCCTCAATCAAGGAAGCGCTTATTAATGCGAGACTTAAAAACGGCATGGTAATATCAACTCATCACCATCTGCGAAACGGAGATTTGATCGCAAACCAGATCTTTGATATTGCGGCCGAACTCGGCGTGAAAAATCTGATCTGGGCTCCTTCCGCATCTTTTCCTTGTCATAAAGATGTTATTAAACACCTTGAAAGCGGAGTTATTCACCATATTGAAGGCAGTATGAACGGTCCGTTGGGTCGCTTTTGCTCCGAAGGTAAGATGGCCGGAACAGCAGTTTTACGTTCCCACGGCGGTCGCTATCAGGCTATACAGGACGGTGAAATACAAATTGATATCGCCGTACTCGCGGCACCTACAGCCGATTCTTTCGGCAACGGACACGGCCTCGACGGTCCTTCCGCTTGCGGAGGACTCGGGTATGCCTTGGCGGATTATCAGTACGCAGACAAGGTTATTATTGTTACCGACAACCTGATCCCTTTTCCTTGTATTCCCATGCAGATCGTCGGGAACTATGTCGACTATGTCGTTGAGGTCGACCGGATTGGCATCCCGGAACTGATCGTCTCCGGGACTACGCAGATCACCAAAAGTCCGGACCGCTTGTTGATAGCGGAACTCACAGCAAAATTTTGTGACGCAGCCGGGTTGGTGCAGGACGGTTTTTCCTTTCAAATGGGTGCCGGCGGCACCTCGCTGGCTATCGGTATCTATTTTCACAAAATGCTGATGGAACGCAATATCAAGGCCCGATTTGCCGTAGGCGGCAGTACGCAATATTCCGTTAAAATGATAGAGGACGGTTGCTTAGATTATATGCTGGATGCCCAAACCTTTGATCTGGATGCAGTGCGCTCTATGCGGGAAAACCGGGCTCAACATCCGGACATTTCGATTTTTCACTGTTATGATTATCACGCTAAAGGTAATTTTACCACGATGATGGATGTTATGATCCTCGGTGCGACCGAGGTAGATGTCAACTTTAATGGCAATGTCTGCACACATTCAGACGGTTATTTGTTGCACGGTATCGGCGGATGGCAAAACTGCCTTTTTGCCAAATGCACCATTTTGCCGATTCCGCTTTTCCGGAACCGTATTCCCATTATTTGTGACGAAGTTACGACCTTAGTAGGGCCCGGTGAACTCATCGACGTGATCGTTACCGAACGCGGGATTGCCATCAACCCCAAACGGCAGGACCTTATTGATAAAGTCAAGGATTCCGGTTTGCCATTAAAGAGCATTGAAGAACTCAAAGCCGAAGCGGAACGTATCTGCGGCATACCTCAAAAACCCGAATTGGGAGATAAAGTAGTAGCCGCAATTAAATGGATGGACGGTACGGTGATCGATGTGGTGAGAGAAGTGAAAATAAAATTGTAGCGACAAGGCAATGCCTTGTCTGTGCATATGATTTATAAGAAATGAGCGGAAAAGGACAAAAGAGAAAAAGAATGAGAACGAGAGAAGAAAATCATTTCGCGCCCGTCCCCTTTTTAACTAGTTATGATTAAATATAATCAGCGTAATTATCTCGAACCCATTCAGTAACGTCTATATGCAACTCTTTTACAAATTCAATTAATTCATTAACATTCGCATCGGTTGTACTGCCCGCATAATCATATTCTATAATGTTCCTTTTTGATCTGCAACTATCAAGATATATTGCATCATCATCTTTTTCTGCTCCCAGAATTAATGGCAATGCTTGTATCGTTCTATAATGTGCGAGATTCTTTTCTGGCCTATATCCTTCAAGATACATTAGAATGGTACACAATTTTAAGGCTGCATTATAGGCTATGCCAAAACGCCAATCTGCTGAAACATCTTGCCGCTGAGCATCCTCGAGATCGCGCTTTACGATGTTGAACAGATTATTGATTTCTTGCTTACTCGTCTGATGTGGTTTGAGCCAACCATTCTTCAACCAATTTTCCAAACTCATTTTCGTCTCCCTTTATGAAAAGTTTATTTGAATTGATAACTGTTGAAATAAAGTGGTCTTTATGTGTGATTTTTTTAATTAGTTCATTATTTGATATAGTATACGAATTGATCTCCCGCCCAATTGTTTGGCTGGGAACTGTTAAGTATTTACTAAGTGTCCGAAGTTTGATATCTCCAACGATAAAAAGATCTACATCGCTGTCCGGTTTTTCTTTTCCGCTAGCGATAGAGCCAAATATAAATGCAAATTGTATTGAATTGTCGGGTAAATATGATTTCAAAACATCCCTAAGCCCAGTTGTTTTAAGAACAAGATTGTGGATATCCTGATATATGGGATTATCTTTGTTTGCACTAAAATATGTGCGGTTCCCGTCTCTCCGTTTTTGAATAAGTCTCAGTGTCTCCAGTTTTAAAGCTTCTTGTTGTACCGTACGAACTGCCAGTCCGGATCGTCTTGCAATCTCTCTTAAATAATATTCTTTTTGATTTAATCCAAAAAGCAGCCGGAAAAACTCTGCCCGGGTATTTGATGAAAGTATTTCAGCTAAAGTATTCACTTATTAACCCAAATGTATGGTAATAATATACGAACGTATAGTAATGATATACAAATGAATTATTTTACTGTTTTGATATGAAGCTTTACTCTTTTTGTCCATTACGATCAGAGGGTAAAGAGCAAAAAAAAAGAGTAAACAAGGCAAAATTCTACACTGCCATTCTACTGGAGAGGTTTTTTCGGGCTAATTATCAATTGTTAATTTTCCATTTTCAATTGTATTCTTTCACCCTATATTACTTTCATGGGAAAGATATTTGTCAAAACATCTCTGTATTTTTTAGCGCTCTTAGTTGCCCTGCTGGTGTTTGGCTGTAAAAATATTTTTGCACCGACCCTTGGTGATCTTGCGGGCGGGAATTCTATCTACCGCATGGACCTGGAATCTCCTCAGGATGTGCTGCATAATTTCAGGTATGCCTATATTTACCGCGACAGCCTGATGTATGCGATGCTGCTGGATAGCGAATTTGTTTTTGTCTATTACCAGCCCAGCGATGAAAGCGGCACCGGACACTATGATTCCTGGATGCGCGATACCGAACTTAAAACCACCGGGCGATTGCTGAGAGCTTTCAGTTATGTGGATTTGTTGTGGCAAACCACCTTAGACAGCAGCTACTATGAAATAGAGGAAGATGAAATTATACGTGAAGAGAATGCGTGGTTTGAAACAGCTAACTATGCCGATATTTCAAAATCATATCAGCTGACCCTGGGGGATTATTATACCATTATCGGTGATGCCGAATTTCGTTTCCGTAAAGGAGTGGATGAGAAGTGGCGGATCCTCAGATGGGAAGACAAGTATAATAGCTACTAATTTGTACTGACAGGATATTCTTCGACAGGATTATCCACCTTCGCCACCACCTACGGTAAACCTTCAGTGGTCAAGAAGGCTACGGTGGACAGGCAGGATTTACCGGATAGGACTTTCAGAAAAGAAGCAAAGAAGTACGGAATTGAACAAACGAAGAATATTCTGTAGTTCCATTTCTGTCCCTTAGAATGAATCTGTGCAAATTTGCGCCAGCTCTACGTAGCCCGATGTGCTGGAGCGAAGTGAAATTAATCCAGTGGATAGCATTTTCTTCTTAGTGTCTTCGTGCTCTTTAGTGACTTCCCGACTACGCCACCACCTGCGGTAAACCTTTCATCTTCTTCGCCGGCTGGCGGATACGATGAACATGTCGGTGATCAAGAAGGCTTCGCCGGACTTGAGACGAAAGAGTTTGAATCGCATTCTGAAGTCCGGTCTGCCGAAACTCGAGTTCACAAGATCCGTCGACCCCGATCCTTCGGGGGAGAGTGTGGACTTGAGATGAGGAAAGCATTCTGAAGTCCAGTCAAAAATGCCTGAACTCCAGTCTG